>NZ_DASQIX010000037.1:0-80196 GCF_035631355.1 Alloacidobacterium sp. | reverse complement strand
ACCTCGCGAGAGCCGTTGCCGGTTCTCCTGATGGCCCGTCTCTACTCTCTTCCTCTGGAAGATTGCTCTTCCGTTGATTTGAAGCATACTCCCCATCTCGCTCTTTGCAAGGGGGTTCAGCAAATTTCCTAGTGTGGAAATACTACCCCTTTTGTGGAAATTAAAGACTAAGCACTAACTGCGGAGCCGAATCCGGAAAACCAATCAAGGCGCGCACAGCGTAGCGACGGAGCTACATAACCTATTACGCCGAACCGTCCATTTTTTGTCCCAGGATCGAAAAGAGGGCATGGGAAAAGGCATTTGGCAAGGAAGCAACGCTTCTTTTTATCGTGGCGGAACTCTACGGGCAACGATAGGTTCCCGTCAACCTCTTCTATATGAATCTTTACTATGGTGTTACGACAAAATCTGCTCCTTCATTGGCCAGAGAACTGCCACCGATCCAGACGGTGTAATGCGTCGGCTCGATGACGGCCTTACTCTGCGCGTTGTCGAAGGACAGCTCGGCGAACCCGAGATCGAAAGAAACCTGCTTTGACTCGCCGGGTTTGAGCGTGACTCGGGTAAAGCCCTTTAGACTGCGGACAGGCTGCTCGACGCTTGCGCCAAGATTGCGAACATAGCACTGAACGATCTCCGTCCCGACGCGGCTTCCGGTATTTGTAACTGTTACAGTTGCATTAATGAGATGCTTCGCGTTCTCAAGATTTGCCACGCGCAGGGGAATGCCGGAACGCGAAAGAGTCACCTTGTCATAGGAAAACTGCGTATAGCTGAGGCCATATCCAAAGGGAAAAAGCGCGTCATTGGGTACATCGATGTAGCGCGAGAAGAAACGGGTGTCAGGCCCCGGCGGTTTCGAGAGATCAATATTGCGAGGAGGCCGTCCGGTGGGGAACTGGTTGTAGTAGAGCGGTTCCTGTCCAACGGCGCGCGGGAAGCTCATGGGCAGCTTGCCAGTGGGCGATACGTCGCCGTAGAGGACATCGGCGATTGCGTTTCCGGCCTCAGTTCCGGGGAACCAGACTTCCATGATGGCGACGACGTGCTGCGCGGCCCAGTCGAGCACCAGTGGGCGGCCGGAAAAGACCAGCAAAACGATAGGGCGTCCGGTTGCGGCAACGGCTTCGAGAAGTTTTTCCTGATTGCCGGGAAGGTCGAGGTGCGCGCGCGATCCGGCTTCGCCGCTCATTGAACCGGATTCGCCTAGAGCGAGTACAGCTACGTCTGATTGCTCCGCGTCATGCACCGCTTCGGCAAAGCCTTCCTCAGATGTTCCGGTGATTTCCGTGCCTTTTGCGTAGAGCACGGTTCCCCCGGATTGTTTTGCCCGCGCTTCGAGCGCGTCCTTGATGGTGATGACATCGGGCAATCGCTGTCCTGCACCCCATGAGCCGAGCATCTCGCCAGCGTTGTCGGCGAGCGGCCCGATGAGGGCTATTTTCTTTGCTGTTGCCTGCAAAGGAAGCAGCGCATGATCGTTCTTCAGCAGCACGAAGGATTCTTCAGCGGCCTTGCGGACAAGCGGGCGGTGTTCGGGCACGGCGGCGGTGATCTCAGTTGCGCGCGCGTAGGGATGCTCGAAGAGGCCGAGAGCGAACTTGACGCGGAGCACGCGGCGCACGGCTTCGTCGACTACGCTCATCGGGACCTGGCCAGTGCGGATGAGCTCAGGCAACTGCGTATCGTAGAAGTGGGACATCATGTCCACATCGACGCCGGCGAGAATGGCCTTGCGTGTTGCAGTTGCCGCATCGAGCGCAATGCCATGGTTGATGAGTTCCATGATCGCTGTGTAGTCGCTAACGACGAGACCGTTGAAGCCCCATTCATCGCGCAGGACGTTTTGCAGCAGAAGGCGATTGGCGGTTGCGGGAACACCATTGAGCGCGTTGAAGGCGCTCATGATGGTCGCCGCGCCTGCTTCAACAGCGGCTTTATAGGGCGGCAGATAGATCTGGCGCAGGCGAATCTCGGACATATCGGTCGTGTTGTATTCACGGCCTGCTTCAGCGGCGCCGTAGGCGGCGAAGTGTTTGACGCAAGCAGCAACGCTGTCCGGATTGGAGAGGCTGGCGCCCTGATAGCCGAGCACATAGGCGCGTGCCATGGCTGCGCCGAGATACGGGTCTTCACCCGCGCCTTCTGTAGTGCGGCCCCATCGGGCATCGCGGGAGATATCAACCATTGGCGAATAAAACCAGCGCACGCCTGCAGTTGTGGCTTCTTCCGCCGACATGCGCCCGAGCGACTGCACCAAGTCAGGATCGAAAGTGGCGGCGAGTCCGAGGGGCTGTGGGTAGATGGTGCGGTAGCCGTGGATAATGTCAGCCCCGAAGAGCAGCGGGATATGCAGGCGGCTCCTGTCGACCGCCGCATGTTGAAAGGCGTTGGTGCGTTCAGCGCCGACAGTATTGAGCATGGAGCCAAGCCGTCCAGTTGCGGCGAGTTCCATCGCGTTCACTTTGATATTGGCTTCGGGGTTGGCCGCAATCTGCACCGGGCTTGTGGCAGATTCGTATCCGCTATCGTTGTATTGCACCAACTGGCCGATCTTTTCTTCCAGCGTCATCTTCTTCAGAAGGTCGTCAACGCGACGCTCGATGGCGGGTGAGGCAAGCTGCGGGCTTGAGGGCGCGTGGGTTTGTTCCGTGCTTTGCGCGCTTGCCGCCAATGCTGCGAAAGTCATTCCGTAGGCTGCCAATTTCCCAGCTACAGACATGGATGCGAAAGCAGTGCGACCAACTTTGAAAGCCAACTTAATTCCCCTGAGAATTGAAATTTTTTCCCTGTACTGCACCGCGCCCGCGTGCGGCGGCTGTCGATTGCCGCTCGACAAAAGCCGGTAGCACACGGATTGGATGCTTCGGCCATTCTTGCCTTTCGCTTTGGATCATCTGCAGCAGGGTAGTGGCCGCTACGCGGCCCATCTCCTGCAGCGGCTGACGCACTGTGGTGAGCGGAGGATTGTTTGTGCCTGCGCTCAGAATGTCATCGAAACCTACGACAGAAACCTGTTCGGGAACCTTTATGCCGGATTCGCGCAGCACAGTAATGGCGCCGATGGCAGCGAGGTCATTGAAAGCAAAAATCGCAGTGAAGTGCTCGCCCCGCTCTAGCAGCCTGACGGTCGCGGCGCGTCCGGGCTCTGTGCCCAGTCCGTGGTCGTCCAGCTGCGTCACGAGACGGGGGTTGACTTCGATGTCCAGTTCAGCGGCAACTTTGCAGATAGCGCGCCAGCGGGCCAGCGTATCTGAGCTGAATGTTTGGCCCTTGATGAATGCGATTTCGCTGTGATGCAGTCGCTTGAGATGCTCAAGCGCATAGTGAGCGGCCAGCATGTGGTCAAGCTCGATATTTACAACTGAAGGACGGTGATGATGGTCGGAAACTGCAACGACAGGCACCGGCAGGTCTTCTTCGAGTACTGAATCCACCGCGATGATGCCTTCGACGGCGCGCGATAGCAGCAGTGATGGATATTCGCGTAGCAGATCCGCGTGATGGCGGTGACTGACGACAAAATAAAAGAAGCCGGAGAGCAGCAGCACATCTTCTATGCCGCCGAGAACGGCAGTCGAATAGCCTTCGCTGATTTCCGGGACCATGACGCCTACGGTTTTACTGCGCTTGCTGCGTAGGCTACGTGCCAGCACGTTAGCTTTGTAGTTCAGCTTTGCGGCTGCAGCTAGAACTCGCTTCTGCGTTTCTTCTGAGATACGGTACTGCTTTGCCGAGCCGTTGAGCACGCGGGAGACGGTTGTTTGTGAGACCCCAAGATGCTTGGCCAACTCCTTCAGGTCTGGCCTCACGATCGCAGTTGGAGAAGGCGTCTCTTTGTCGTTCGAGGTCATTCCTGTCCTTTCGACTTTGCTTTATCGCGCTTCCCCATTTGCATCCGGCTTTAGCCCGATGGTCTGTTGTATGTGCTTCATCTCGGGATTCGACATGAAACACTTCCAGATGAGGCCGGTGCGGCCATTTTCAATCATCACCGCCATGGGAGCTTGATTGAGTCCCATAGTAATGCCTGAGTACCAATTTTCCTCTTCATTAAATGCATCACGAAAACCATAGATGCCCCATAGTTGCGCGCCGAGGTCGCGATAGAAATGCTTGATCGCAAGCAGCGATTGCTGCGGTGTATAGGCGTAGGAACTCACGGCCCCTGTCGGGGCGATCGTGCCGTCGTCTTCCGTGAATGGCTTGTACTCGCGGTAACCCTCGGGGCCGTCGACGGCAGTTAATCCCCATGAATCCGCGCCATAACCTTTCATGTGCAGCGGATTGGCGGTGCTGTAGGCCTGGCTCACCAGAGCCTCATCGCGATTGTTGATGAAATAGTCGGCATATTTGTCTCGCCAGCCATGCGGGTCGTAGCCCAGATAGGAATACTGTGTGAAAAAAAGCGGTCCAGGCGACCTGGGCGCGTAATTCATGTCGAGCGTGATCCCATAGTAGGTGTGCCGCTCGCCATAGGTGTGAGATGTGCCTTCCGCGGTATACCCAGTGTAGTAGAGGCTCGCGGGGACGGGATGTGTAGGCGATGCGATGGCCAGCAGGTAAGTGATCATCACCTCGTTCCATCCTTCAAGGCGATTGGCGATGTGGAAGGCGAAATAGGGAGACCAGTGCCAGTAGAGCGCATCCCGCTTTGGCGTGGCGCGGAACCAGTCCCATTCCACTCCCTGCCAGAGCCCAGTGATGTCGTCGCGCAGTCGCTGTTCTTTTTTATTGTCATTATTGAAGTATTGCCGTACGGTAAGAAGGCCCTGCATCAGAAAGGACGTCTCAACGATGTCGGCGCCATTGTCAAACATGCCGAAGACAGGCAAGACATGCCCGGTCTTGCCGCTGAGGAAATGCGGCCATGCGCCGTGGAAGCGGTCTGCGCGGGCGAGGAAATCGGTGATGCGAAGCAGGCGGTCCACTACTTGCCCGCGCGGAACAAAACCGCGGTCCGCGCCAACGACCATTGCCATTACGCCGAATCCACTGGCACCGACGGCGATCATGTCGTCATCGCCAGGCGTATTCTCGCGCGTCATGCCGGAATGCGGCTCGTCTGCTTCCCAGTAGTAGCGGAATGAGGCTTCCTGAACCATCGTCAGCAGTTCGTCATCAGTCATAGGATGTGTGGATGCGGTGACTGGGGCCGATAGCGGAGATTCCTGCAATGACGATGTGCGGGCGGAGACTTTATAGGAAGCGGTGGCGTGCGGATTACCGAGGAAATCGGTGAAGCGGTTGACACCGTAGCGCTGCACGCCGATAGGCTCGAATGGTCTACCGCGCATCGAGCGGTAGATGACGTATTGTGCCACGGTGGGGTCTTCCGGTGCTCTCCATTTGAGATCAATGTGCCGCTCGTAGCCTTTGGCTTCGATGATTTCAGGAGCGGCGGGCGTGTGGTGATTTTGCCCCGCGTTTTCGATGCGGATGTCGTCGATGTACAGCGTATGGGCTGCTCCGTCCGCGGCGCCCTGGATGAGGATGATGGTCGCGAGTCGTCTCGGCTCAAACGGGTGCATGGATGCGGTTGCGAATCGATCCAACGGAATTCGCACACGAATCCACTTGCCGGGTTCGAGGTCGCTGGCGAACGAGCCGAGCGGCAGCGGTGTGGTGAAGTTGTGCGCGATGTCGCGAAGCGCGATCTTTGGCAGATCGGCGGCGCGGATGCCGTCTTTCGTATAAAGCCAGAGAAATAGGCTGTCTCCGGCGAAGTCAACATTGCGGTTGCGCCAGACATAGAGCTTGATCTCGGTGTCCCAACCGCCGTCAGGCATGGATTTCCATTCAAGCGCGAGCGCATTGGGGCCGCTGATGAATGTGGAAGTCTCGACCGGAAGCTTGCGGTCGATAAGCTTCAGCGAACTGGGTGCGGAGACCGTCCCTGAGCTGTAGTAATACGATCCGGGAGACAAGCTGTTTTCGAAGAACACTTGCTGCGAATAGTTCTGATCAGCCCGCGCGTAGCCGGGAAGTGAGAAAACTGCGAGAGCGAGGAGCGCCAGGAACAGGCGCAAGGTTTTCATTAGCGGCCCTCGCTTGGTGTTCCGACTATAATCAGCAGCAAAGCATTCGGATCCAGCTTGAGATCGAGTTTGCCATCTGTGAGAGTGAATCGCTCCGGCGCTCCTAGCGCTGTCTCTCTGTTCAATGCCTCAACCTGCGTCTCCGTTGGGTCGAGTGGACTGCCCATCTTCTTATATGCGGCCAGAGTATTTTCGTGAGTGTTGTCGACGCGGCTTATAGAAATTGCTGCATTTGCAGGTACTCCGCGGAAAGCCATCTCAATGTCTTTTTCGCTGCCCGTCTTATCCGGATCGACGATGTTCCATACGGCGAGAGCCAGCGTTCCATCAGGCCGCTTTGTAACGATCACGTCCTTAGATGGATTGGCGATGCGCTGATCGCCAAGCTGATGCAGCAGCGCGAAGGCATAATAGCTGGGCTTATTGATACCGCCTTTAGCGCGCAGGCCAAAATTACCTTCAAAAGGCCGAGGAATCGGGCCACCTTCCTCAAATACGTCGGAGAAGGTCCAGAAAGACATCATGTCCACCAGACCGTCGCATTCGCGGATGGTATTTGCAAGTCCGGTACCAACGAAAGATGTATCGCGCGATTCGTTCATGCCTTGTACGTTCCACTCAGTCCAGAAGAGCGGCAGGTGAGGCATGGCGGAAGCCTGAATCTGCTTTCTCACTTTTGCAATGGCACGGCAAACGCGGTCGTCCATGGGGATGTCTTCGTTAGTGCCAAAAAGGTTTTCAACGGTGTCGTCAGCGTAGCCGTGGCTCGAGACGAAATCCACCGGCACATGATTGTCACTCGCATATTTCAGAAAGTCATCGACCCATGCGGCTGCCGCGGTTGCCGGACCGCCGACGCGCAGACGCGGGCTGACGGATTTCAAATCGCGGGCGGTGTGCGCATATAGCTCAAAATAGCTTTGCTTGCGCGGGATGCCGTTCCAGAAATCGATGTTCGGCTCGTTCCAGACCTCAAAGTACCACTGTGCGACTTCGTCAATGCCGTAGCGGTCCACCAGATGCTGCGCGAAGTGCGTCATCAGTCCGTCCCACGCTTCCCAGCTCTTGGGCGGCGAAACATTCTGTTTGTACCAAAAGGGGTGCAGTGCATCGGGATTGAAGGCGAGCTTCTTCGGCATAAAGCTGATTTCGACCACAGGGCGCACGCCATTCTTCAGCAGGCCATCGTAAATCTGATCAACATAAGCAAAGTTGTAAACGGGATTGCCATGTTCGTCTTCGTTGTAGACGCCGTTCTCATCGTGAAGAATGGCGTGAAAACGTACATACCGGAAATCGGTGATCTGCTTTACGGCGCGCAAGTCGTTGCGGTAGCTCTCGCGAAGCGAGAGATTGGCGCGCCCGGAGCCGAACATCTGCTCCCAGAAGTGCGGGAAAGGCGTGGCCGGAGCCTGCGCGTTAACTTCGATTTTCTCCTGCGCGGACAGGTATGGGCCGACTGCCAGCAGAGCAGTGATCGCCAACACGAGACTATATTTCAATCGCAAAACGAGACCCCATTTTCAAACGATGCAGGAATAAAAAGAGGGTACGCCCGCACACAGGCGCACCCTCAAAGGGAGGCAGAATTTAGAAGCTAAAGCGCGCCTGTAGTTGTACCGTCCTGCTGCCCAGGGCGCCGCCCGCCACACCAAACGATGAATTCGGGCTCACCGTTCCATCCGGATTCGCTGAACCCAAAATGTTGTTGATCGTTGCGGTGTTGATATTCGTTTTGTTGAACAGGTTGTAGGTGTCGGCGCGAATTTCAAATTTTGCATTCTCGCCCAGGATCGGCATATTCGGCAGACCGAAAGCCTTCGTCAAGCTCGCGTCCAGGTTCTGATAGTTTGGCCCATTCAGGCTGTTGCGGCTGATTCCCGGCAGAGGCGCGGGAGCCGTGGCCGGAAAAGCAGGCCCCTGCACATAAGCCGGCGCACCGAAGAATGTCGTGCCGTCACCGCCGAAATTCGGGTTTACAGCCTGCTGAAAGACTTTGTTGTCCGTCTTTGTGCCATACCCCGTCAGAATGCTTCCCGGACGAAGCTGTCCATATCCGCTGCCTGAGTAGTACGGGTTGCCGTTCGTGTTGTAGAGAGGATTCCACGGGAATCCAGTATGCCAATTGAAGATGCCGCTCAGCGACCATCCGCCTGCAACCTTCTCAACCCAGCTATGGCTACCGCGGAAAAGCACTGGTTGCCATAGCCCGAATATTTTGAACGCATTCGCCACGTTGTAGTCCGAGCGCCCATACGCAGCGTGCGTGTCAAAGGGATAAGGATCCTCGGAATATGGCCCCGAATTCTCGTCCATCGCCCTCGCCCAGGTATATTGCCCCTCAAGCTGGAAGCCATGCGAGAAGTTGTGCTTCAGCGATGTGATCAGCGCATTGAAGTTCCCTGTCCCACTGTTCTGGTAGAAGTCCAGGTTGTTTACCTTCGGATTCAGAGCGAACCCATTGGCTGCTGCAATCGCATTCCAGTTGTTTTGTACGAACAGGTGCCGCATCTCGCTGCCTTGATAGCCAATCGTGGCCACGATGTCATACGGCATCTGGTACTGAACATCAAGTGAGTAGTGATAGTTCGAGATCGTCTTTGGATTTGGCAGGAAGCCCGTCACCGTAATCGGCGATCCGCTCACGGGCAGGTTATCCGGCCCGAAAGTTGTAACTGCATTCGGGTTTGGCGCATAGCCGAAAATGGAGTGGCTGTCGCCCGCGGTTTCATACAGGATTCCCGTCCCCGCACACGACGGATTTGCCGTGTATGGATACGAGCAGATAAAGTTCGCCTGTACCGCATTCGGTGGATTGCCGTTGCCGTTCGCCGTAATGGCAATTTCGTTCTGGTTGTAGTTGATGCCAAACCCGCCGCGGATCACAAGGTTGCCATTGTTCTGTTTCGGCAGCCAGGCAAAGCCAAACTGCGGACCCCAGTTGTTCTTCTGCGGCCCATACAGATTTCCGCCAACGCGGATATTCATGCCGTCCAGCGGGTTCGTGTTGGTCCCGAACCGGAAAACATCAAGATTGTCCTGCTTCGAGTACATCGCTCCGAAATACGACCAGCGCAGGCCAAGGTTCACTGTCAGGTTCGGCAGCATCTTGTAATCATCCTGTACAAAGAAGCCCCAGAGATCCTCACGGTTGTCCTGCCGGTTGGCAAAAGGAATACCAGTCGCCGAATCAAACTGGCCTGTCTCCTTGTAAGGCGCATCATTCGCAAAATCCCACAGGTTGTTGAAGAAGAACTGCGGACGCGCCGCGTATACAGGGTTGTTCAGGTAATACAGCCGGGTAAGCTCACCGCCGCCCTTGATACTATGCTTGCCCCAGATTTTGGTAAGTACATCGTTGTAGCTGTAAGTCCACTGATTCAAATTGCTTGGCCCGGGAGCACCGAAGTACTGAAACCCATTCTCGGTTCCAATTGTTCCAATGGCATCAATATTTGCCTGCGGCAAGCCAAAAGGTGCCTGAGGGTTGCTCGACACTTCGTTCCAGCGCCAGCCTGCAGCATTGGCCCGCGCTTGGTTTAACAGTGTTGGCGAGAAAGTATGATTCCAGATCACCGAGAACGCATCGTTCACCTGGGAATGGTGCCAGAAGTTTGCAGTGCGCACCGGCCCGTTGAAATCCGTAGTGCTCACCGGAACCCAATAGATTGCAAAACTCACGTGATCGTTTTGGGTAGCATTGGCGTCGAGTCTGCCGTTGTACTGTGACTGACTCGTTGTCGTTGGGTTGGTCGAGTTGAAATATGCCAGATCCGGCACGCCATCCAGCCCACCGCCAACGCCAGGATTATTTGAGCTACCACCG
Organism: Alloacidobacterium sp.; assembly: GCF_035631355.1. Classification (NCBI taxonomy): domain Bacteria; kingdom Pseudomonadati; phylum Acidobacteriota; class Terriglobia; order Terriglobales; family Acidobacteriaceae; genus Alloacidobacterium; species Alloacidobacterium sp. The sequence goes on along the minus strand of NZ_DASQIX010000037.1, from coordinate 70,329 downwards.
TAGGTCAGATCCTGCATGCCCACGCCATTCGTCAGCGGAGACCCCACGTCGAGCCCTCCGGAAACCGTGGCGCAATTCACGCCCTCCGTCAACCCAATCGACGCACAGGTGCGTTGAATGATTCCGTTCGACGAAACAGCCTCGCCCGGAAAAGTCAGATAGCTCAATGCAATTGGAGCTACACCGCTCAAAGAGTCAAACTGTGAGGTTTCATACCAACCCTGCGCTGTCGAAACGGTATCCAGGGGGCTGGTCTCCCAGTTGAAAAATGCAAAGAAGCGGTTCTTCCAGATAGGCCCGCCAAGGCTGCCGCCGTATTGGTTAAAGCGGTTGTTGTCACGATTGACGCCGCGCTGGGCCGCCGTTCCAGCAATATTCGAACCAACACCATTCCACCGTTGATATGCGTTCAATCCTGGCCGGGATGCCTTGAAGAAAGCGCTGCCGTGAAACTGATTGGTGCCGCTCTTCGACGTCACCTGAATCTGTGCTCCGCTGAAACGCCCATTCTCGGCGTCATAGCTGTTGGAAACGACTTTCATGTTATCCACGGAATCTTCGCTTGGCGTAATGACCGAAGTGCCGCCCCACACCGCGCTCACCGTGCTGATACCATCAATCGAAATGCTGTTGGTCTCGTACTGGCCGCCACGTGTTTGTATCTGGGGGCCATTCTCAGTCTGGAAGATGCCGCCGCTGCCGCCGCCAGTTCCACCCGGTCCCTGATTCCCCGGCAGATTGAATGATCCTCCGCCGCTGGCCTGAGAGGCGTCGCCAAAGACACCCGGCGTTAACTGCGCGAGCTGAAACACGTCGCGGTTGAAGGAAGGCAGGTGCTGGATCTGGTCGCTGCTGACTGTAGCGCTGACGGTGGCTGTCTGGGAGTCAAGCCCTACGGTGGTGCCCTGGACGGTTACCGTCGTGCTTACGTCTCCTGGTTCCAGTTGGATGTTGATAGAGTTCAACTGCTCAGGGATGATCTGCACCTGTGGCAGTACTTTTGTTTTAAATCCGTCCTTTTCTGCGGTGATGGAGAAGTGCGCCGGAGGCAAGGCACTGAAATTGTAGATTCCGGCATCGCTGCTGACGCTGACCTGCTGCTGGCCGGTATCGGTGTTGGTCAGGGTCACCTTTGCGCCTGGAACCAGCGCGCCGGTCGAATCGGTGACATTGCCGCGAATGGAGCCGTTGTATTGAGCGTGCGCCACTACGGTGATCGCGCATGCCAGGGCGAAGAAAGTCAACTGGCGGATGTGGCATGCAAAGGTCTGTTTTTGAGATTTTCGGTCCATGTTGCCTCCAAGTTGAATTACTTTGTTTTTCGTACTTAGTTCCTAGTTACCAATTAGCGCAACCGATTGTGCAAACAAGAACATGTAACATCGGCAAAATACCGCTGTCAAATTCAGGTAAGTGGTTACGGCGAGGTTAGAGCTCCGTGAATGCATCACTGGATCACTCTTTGGATGAAGCGAACAATGAGTCTCCTGCGATCGGAGAGCTGAGATTCAGAGTGTACGAATCAGGCGTCGTAAACGACGCCATTCGATCTAGTAACTGTAATTTTTGGATGCTGTTTGACGTCCCAGCTGAATCCCTCTGATCAAAATTGTTCTTGCCATACTCCAACATTAAGTGCTACGATGTGTAACGTTATGAAAAGTAGCACTATAAACGGTCATGATCCGGCGGAGCTGGGCGAACTGGAACTGAGCGTAATGCAGTTGATCTGGCAGCGCGCCATAGGCGATGGCGCTATCAGTGCTGAACAAGTGCGCGAAGATCTAGGGCGTCCGTTAAAAGACTCAACTGTCCGCACCGTGCTCCGGCGGTTGGAAGATAAGGGCTACCTGACGCACACGGTTGAGGGCCGTACCTATCTCTACCGCCCATCTGAAGGGCCGCAGAAGGTCGCGGGCCGCGCGGTGAAACGCATCATCGACTGGTTCTGCAATGGCTCGGTGGAGGCGTTGCTGGTGGGCATGGTGGACTCCGAAGTTTTGGACCAAAAGGAATTGACGCGCCTTGCGGAACGAATCGCCGCGGCAAAGAAAGGAAAGAAATAATGACGGCATGGATACTTGAATCCGCTCTTCGTTCCTTGTTGATGGCAGCGGTGGTATGGACAGGCATCAAGCTACTGCGCGTGCGCAATGTGGCCGTGCAGAAAACAGCATGGGTGCTGGTCCTGATGGCGGCGGTTGCGATGCCGGGCCTCGCAGGCTGGAATTTGCCGCAGCGACATGCGGCGGTAATTGTGCCAGTGCAGAAGTTCACGCCAGCGGTCAGTGTGCCCGATCTGGGAACTCCTTCGGAGACGGCGAGCGTAACGACGGCCACCGTCATTCCCTCGTTTCCAGAAACAATGCCAGTGCAGCGCTGGAGCTTCAGGCAATGGAAGAGCCTGGTCGCGCCTGTTTATCTGGCCATCTGCGGCGCGCTGCTGCTGCGGCTTTTCTTCGGGCTGGTGATGGCGCTGCGTATCGTACATCGCGCCGAGAAAACGTCGGCCCTGCTTGAGCCGCGGGCGCAAGTCCGAATCAGCGCCGATATTCAAACGCCGGTCACCATTGGTTCTACAATTGTGCTGCCGGAATCGCACGAAGACTGGGACCTGCGTAAATTGCGCGTGGTGATCGCGCATGAGCGTTCGCATGTGCGGCAGGGAGATTTTTATCTGCAACTTCTCGCGGGTCTATATGCGGTGTTTTTCTGGTTCAGTCCGTTGAGTTGGTGGCTAAGGAAGGAACTCTCTGATCTAGGTGAGGCAATTAGCGACCGCGCCGCGCTCGACGAAGCACGCAGCCGGGCCAACTATGCCGAGGTTCTGGTTGAGTTTGCGGCCATTCGCCGCCGCCCGCTGGCCGGAGTAGCTATGGCGCGATCGAGCAACGTTCGCCGGCGCATCGATCGGTTGTTGGTTGAGCAGAAATTCCGCAGCGCCTTTACCGCTTGCCGATGGCACCTGGCAGCAGCATCAATACTGGTTCCGGCGGCCCTGGTACTTGCAGTCGCGCTGGTACGCGTAGACGCGGCTCAGGCGATGCAGACGCCCGCCATGGCTCCTGTTGCGCAGGTCGCTCAGGCGATTGCCATACTACCTGCACCTTCTGTGAGGGCCGCAGTCCCGTCGGTGCCTGCAACGATCGCAAGCGTCGCAACGCCGGTGACTGTCCAGGAGAAAGCCGCTCAGGAGCCGGTGCATATCCATGAATTCACAGATGACGATGACAATTCCTACGCCATTGTCATCGGAGATTCGGCCAATGTGATGGGGTCGTGGCGTTCCGGCGATCGGTTCGACAAGGTGAAGAGCAAGATGCACGGAAACTACATCTGGTTCGAGCGCGACAGCAAATCGTATGTGATCGACGATCCGACTCTCGTCCAGAAAGCGCGTGAGTACTTCAAGCCGATGGAAGACCTCGGTCACCAGCAGGGTGAGTTGGGTGAAGAACAAGGCAGGCTTGGAGCCGAGCAGGGCAGGCTCGGCGCGATGCAGGCAAAGGCCAGTGCTCCCGCTCCCGATCTCTCGAAAGAAATTGCAGGCGTACAGGATGCCTTGCAGAAACTGCAGCAAGGCAAGCAAGTGGAAATGAGCCAGGAACAACTGGCCGGCATTCAGGCAAGGCTCGCCGACCTGGAGGGCCGGCTGGGCGACATGCAAGGCAAAATCGGCGAGAAACAGGCCGAGTTCGGAGAGCAGCAAGCGAAATTGGGTGAGCAACAGGCAAAGCTCGGGGAACAGCAGGCGGCTCTCGGCGAGCAGCAGGCAGCGGCGTCAAGAATAGCCTCGCAGAAGATGAAATCGCTGATTGACGGCGCCATGCAGCAGGGGAAAGCGCGTCAGGTGGAATAACGTTGCAACCGCAAAAATGCCCCGGGGCTTCGGTGAAAGCCTCGGGGCTTTTTTCACGCGTACTGCTTTGCTTTGGCAATAGCGATCTTATTGAGCGCGGCCCTGCGTTCTTTTCCATATTTATGAAGGGCTTTGTTCTTGGGTTTTTCCGCAATGGCGTTGGTCGTCTGCATAACTCCATCGATCCATTCGCGCAGACTCTTGTCCGCCGATGCTTTGCCGAGGTTTATGAGTTTTGGGGTTGAGTCGAGATACTGGATCTGCTGCCATTCGTCCAGGTCATGATTTACGAATGAAATGTAGCCGCCGGGAAGAAGCTGCCGCGGAGACTTGATGGAGCCGGTAAAGCTGTAACGCGTTGCAGGGGTGTCCAGAAGATCATAGTAATGCGGCGTGATGAAGTCGGAGACAACGACCCCATTGATCGTGTAGGCATACTTGTCGTCTTCGCAAGGGTCGCATGCCTCGACCAGATAGCCAAACTGCCCCGTGCCATCGACCACGTTCTTTCCCGCAATTTTGATGGCGACGGAAGACTGTAACCGGTTGCCATAGGGATCGACCAGCATCTCAAGGGTTTCGTGACTTGACGCGATGGTCCAGCCTTCGTTCTGCGGGCTGGCAATCACTTTGGCATAGGGCTGCTTATGCTTGTCGAGATGAAAGCCGCCTTCTCCTGGCGGCAGATTCTTCACCAGTTGCACGGGCCAGACACCGGCAGGAATTTTGTGAGGGCTTGGCAAGTAGATCACTGTTGCCTTCACATCCCAGAACTGCGGCAGATCGCGCGTTACCTGGATGTTGAGCGCAGCCGCCACCGACTGCACCAGATCAGGGTTGAGGCTTCCGGTTGTATCAACCAGGCCTAATTGAATGACGGACATGAGAATCCTCCTCGATGGATAGAGTGAAAAACGTGATGTTCACCCGCCTTGCATCCAGGGTGGGCAGTGTTAAGAGAGGGTCAGAACCAGGCAGGCGACTGATTGCCGGAACACTACTACAGGCAGAAAGACAGCACAACTGTTTTTCTGTCGCCTGAAAGGTAGTGGCGGCAAGATGTGAAGCGTTTCAGTTGCGCCTTACAATCAACCATGCGGGCAATCCATAAAGTCGACGAACTGAACTGGCGGTTTGCGCTCGACGACATAGCAACGATTACGGCCGGACAAGGCAGTTTGCCGAAGCTGCGCATCGCCTGCTCTGAGGCAGAAGCGGACATCTACCTGCACGGAGCACAGGTGACATCATGGCGTCCGGCAGACACTGAGGAAGTCATTTTCTTAAGCGACCACTCGCGTTTCGAAGATGGAAAGGCCATTCGCGGTGGCATCCCCATCTGTTTTCCCTGGTTCCGCGCAAAAGCTGATGATCCAAAGGCCCCGGCGCATGGATTTGTGCGGACAAAGGCATGGCAGCTTGATTCCATTCAGCAGGAGCAGGGTTCAGTCGTCGTGACGCTTTCAACCGAAAACGATGAGACAACGCAGCGCTGGTGGCCGCAGGAATTTCGCATCGAGCACCGCATCACAGTTGGCGCGGAACTGAAGCTGGAACTCACAGTTACGAATATGGATTCAGGTCCATTTCTTTTTGAAGAGGCTCTGCATACTTATCACCGCGTTGGAGAGATAGATCAGATTCGCGTGGCTGGTCTTGATGGAGCAGCATACCTCGACAACACGGATGCCAACCGTGAGAAGATGCAACGCGGCGATATCGTGATGACTCAGCCGACGGACAATGCTTATCTCAATACTCAAAGCGCACTTGAATTGATCGATCCTGCGCTGCGCCGGCGCATCCGAATTGTGAAGTCAGGTTCGCGATCCACTGTCGCCTGGAATCCGTGGGAAAGCGGAGCGAAGGCTCTGGCTGACCTCGGAGACGACGAATGGCCGCGCTTCGCCTGCGTTGAGGCCAGCAACATTCTGGGCTGCGCAGTCTCTCTCGCTTCCGGCGAACGGCACACAATGACTGCGACGATCAGCGTTGCCTCTAGTTAAATCCGCGCCGCGTCCGCCGCTGCGCCCATTCATCCACTTCGTGTTCGGGTTCTCGCTCGCTGCGTGAAGGGCCGCGCGCCTTGTCCTGTGCCGCGAAGCCGCGTTCTTCGGTCCGGCTGAGACGGTGATGCGCATACATCCCTTCCAGCAGGAATTCTGCCGCAGCCACTAAATGCTCAGGATCGGAACTGGACTTGATCTTCAGCGGAATGAGCTTTTCCGTGAGTCCCTGTATCTGCTTCAACTCGGCGGCGATGGTCTTTGCAGGCTGGTCATCATCGAATTTGATTGTCCCGCCGAGGTTGAACCATTGCTCGATCTGCTGTGTGTTCGTCTCGCCAAAATATGTGTCGAAGATTTTGCCAACGGCGATTCGCAGAATCTCACGCACGACAGTATCAGCGCCGCGCATCTCGCCCTCATATTCGAGTTCCAGCTTTCCGGTAATGCCCGGCAGCGCCGCATAAAGGTCGCCTACACGCGGCATTACCAGCAACTCACCGTGGAGCAAGGCCCGGCGTTCGGCGTTGGAGATAACGAGGTCCATCGTCGAAATCGGCAGGCGCTGGCTTACCCCGCTGCGCTTATCAACCTTTTTGTCTTCGCGCGCGGAGAAGGCAATCTGTTCGATGATCTCGCGCATGTGCTGCGGAATTTCAAGCCTGCCCAGGTTACGCTGGCTCCAGGTCTCCTGTGCGGTGATGGCGATGCCTTCTTCCAGCGTCTCCGGATAATGCGTGCGGACCTCCGAGCCGATGCGGTCTTTGAGTGGCGTCACGATTTTGCCGCGTGCCGTGTAGTCTTCCGGGTTCGCGCTGAAGACCAGGGCCAGATCAAGCGCGAGCCGCACCGGGTAGCCTTTAATCTGCACGTCGCCTTCCTGCATGATGTTGAAGAGAGCGACTTGGATTTTTCCGGCCAGATCAGGCAGCTCATTGATGGCAAAAATGCCGCGATTGGCGCGAGGCAGCAGGCCGTAGTGCATGGTCAGCTCACTTGCTAAATCCTGTCCGCCTCGCGCGGCCTTGATCGGGTCGAGATCGCCGATCAGGTCGGCGACGGTCACGTCAGGAGTTGCCAGCTTTTCAACATAGCGCTCGTCGCGTCCCATCCACATAATCGTAGTGGCATCGCCCTTTTCGGCCACCAGATCGCGGCAACGCCGGCACAGCGGATGATAGGGGTTGTCGCGGATTTCGCAGCCGGCAATGTATGGTGTCTGCTCGTCGAGCAGCGCCGTCAGAGCGCGAAGGATGCGGCTCTTGGCCTGTCCGCGCAGCCCAAGCAGGATGAAGTTCTGCTTCGACAGCACCGCATTCACAATCTGCGGAACAACCGTGTCTTCATAGCCGATGATGCCGGGGAAGATTGTCTCCCGCGATTTGAGTCGGGCGATCAGGTTTTCGCGCAGTTCATCCTTCACGCTGCGTGATTGGAGACGCGCTTCAGAAAATGCGGAGCTTTTGCGCAGCTCACCGCGCGTTCGCGGCAACGAATGGTTGGTCGGCATCATGACTCCTGCAGTTAGTATGACTGGTTTTTTGAATGGATGTGTGAGGTGAGAATCCGCGCAGCTTTTCTTGCGCTGAGAGATCACATTACCTGCCCATTGCCGGCGGCCACGCGGTTCGTAAGGGCCCCCATACGCAGTTTGGGCAGCATAGTCTTGTAGAACTCGCAAAGCATCTGTGTGCGCTCCGCGTCTGAGCGGATAGCGAGCAGTTGCTGCTTGAATCCAAGATCGGCGGGCAAGGCCCAGGCAAGCTGAAAGGCAATCGGCCGATCCAGATTCACATGGGCGGGCTGGTGACCTACTCCGGCGAGTTCCAGCACTTCAAAGTGCAGGGCCAGGCATTCTTCGCGCGATTGCCGGGTAGACTCGACGTCCTCGTCAGTGAAGAAATCCACCTCCGCCTGCAAAAATGCGCGCGAATTATCAAGCTGCTCGATCTCAAAGCGGTCACCGCCATCGCATAAGATGTCCAGTTTCCCATCTTCGTATTCGTGCAGGACGCGTGCGATCCGCGCCATGCAGCCGATGACGGCCAGTCCTTCACGCTGCGCGCGCACCACGCCGAAGCCGCTTTTCTGCGCAAGGCATTCGCCAATCATTTCTTTGTAGCGCTCTTCAAAAATATGCAGGGGCAGGGGCGTCCCCGGGAAGAGCACGACATCCAGCGGGAACAGGGGGACTTTCATGACGCATGACATTATGCGCGTTTTCGCCAAGAAGGGAAGCCGCCTGTATTTATTTGTTTTGATAATCCGCGATATTGCGGCTTTGAAGTTATCCGGCCAGGTCAAGGTCGTCGAGCATGGCCTGCATCTCGCTCAAGGCGTGTTGATTGCCTGTGCGCTGCGCGCTGGCGATGCCTTGGGTCAGCTTCGCTTTGGCCTCGTCAGTTCGCCCTGCTTTCGCCAGCGTCTGCGCAGCCATGAAGTATCCGGCGGTGTAGTCCGGGTGATCTGAGAGCAGGCGCTGAAACTCCTGCAGAGAAGTTTCAACGCTACCCTGGCTGGCGTATTCCATCGCCAGGCCATAGCGAGCGAAGGCGTTGGTCGGGTCCAGAGTGAGTATCTCGGTGAGAGCGGCAATCTTGTCCATTCGCTTGATTATTTCGCGGCATAGTGGCGGAAGCAAACCGCTCGCTGCCTCTGTTCTTGCTTTAATCAGCGCCATTGCCGAAACTGATAGGTGGTCTTTGAATGCAGCATGGCTGTTTGGCGTGTCTGCTTTGGCCAAGCTTAAGAGAGGCAAGTATTGATGAATTTTTCCGGTCACTCACGTCCCGTGCGCACGGTAGCCGAGTCGCAGTCGGAGATGACGGAGCTGATTCTGCCGAACGACACCAACACGCTCAACAATCTGCTGGGCGGGCGGTTGATGCACTTCATCGACTTGGTTGGCGCGATGGCCGCTTACCGCCATGCGCGCACCCATGTTGTGACCGCGTCAATGGACCACATTGATTTCATCGCGCCTGTGCATGTGGGCGACCTGCTGATTCTTAAGTCGTCGCTGAATCGCGCTTTCAATACCTCCATGGAAGTGGGCGTGAAAGTTTGGGTCGAGAACACCATTGCTGGGACGCATCGGCACGTTGCGTCGGCGTATCTAACATTTGTCGCGGTTGATTCGCAGGGTCGGCGCGTTCCGGTTCCCGAGCTTGTTCCGGAAAATGAGGAACAGCAGCACCGTTACGAGGATGCAGGCCGCCGGCGCGAACTACGACAGAAGGAACTCGAGCACAAGCGGGCGAAGAAATCAGGCGAGGCCGTTGCCTCGGTTCGCATTTAATCAGAAAGCAGGAACTCTATGGCACATGGACATGCACCCCAGCCGCCGGCGCCTCAACCGCTGCCCGGAGTGGCGAATATCGTGGCAATCGGTTCGGGTAAAGGCGGAGTAGGCAAGACCACGCTCGCAGTCAACGTCGCGGTTGCGCTGGCGAAGCTCGGCCACAAGGTCGGCCTCATCGACGCCGACATCTATGGCCCCAACGTTCCGCTGATGCTCGGCACCGGGCAGCAGCCGCGCGTACTGCAAAACAACCAGATTGAGCCGAACTTCGCGCATGGCATCAAGGTCATCTCCGTAGGCTTTATTTCGCCCGGAGACAAGCCGCTGGTGATGCGCGGGCCGATGCTGCACCAGATCATTCGCCAATTTTTGCAACAGGTGGAGTGGGGCGAGCTTGACTTCCTAATTGTCGATCTGCCTCCAGGCACTGGCGATGTGGTCATCTCGCTCGTCCAGACGGTTCCGCTCACCGGCGCGGTTGTGGTTTCGACTCCCTCCGACGTTTCACTGCAGGACGCGCGCAAGGCGCTTGAGATGTTCCACCAGGTCAACGTTGAGGTGTTGGGCATTGTCGAGAACATGAGCCACTTGTCTTGTCCGTATTGCCACAAAGAGATTGACATCTTCTCTAAGGGCGGCGCGGAGCGGACGGCGAAGCAATTCAATGTGCCATTCCTCGGATCGGTCGAGCTTGACCCGGAGATCCGGCAGGGCGGCGACAAGGGACTGCCGATTACCCTGCTCGGCGAGACGTCAGCCAAGGCCCGGGACTTCTATTCCGTTGCTCGACAGGTGGCGGCGCGGGCGCAGGAGCAATCGGCCAAAGCGGAGAACGTGTTCGAGATCAGCTAGGATACCCTCCCCCTGGCATTCTGTACGGGAATCCTTTGTTTTCAATAGTTTAGAGGTATCATTCCATACGGAGATCGTTTATTTTCAATCACTTGCGATCAAAACAGCAAAGGCATGGCTTTTGGGCCATGCCTTCATTCTTAGTATACCAAATTAAGCGGTAATTCCCCGCAAGGTTGTCGTGCATCTATGTCATTGATTTTGCACATAATTATGGCCGGATTCATCGTGCAGGGGCTTGACAGGGTTTTGACAAGTCCGGGGGCTGAAGCCCCTCAGGGTTGCGAGCTTTTTCACTGGCCTAAAGGCCAGTGCTTCTACCTTTGCGTAAAGGCCAATGCTAAACGACACTTTTGGCAGCGGCGATTAAAGAAATTAGCAAAGGCCGGAGAGGTTTCTCCGGCCTTTGTGCGGTTCTGGGGTGAGGGGCTTTTATGCAGACTGCTTCACGGACGCGGCCTTGACGCGAGCGGCGAGGCGGCTCTTGTAGCGCGAGGCGGTGTTGCCGTGGAGAACGCCCTTCTGCACGCTTTTGTCGAGGGCAGAGACGGTCTGCTTGAACTGCTCGTTGATCTGGGCGGCGTCACCCTTGGCGAGGGCCTCGCGCAGCAGGCGCAGGCTGCCGCGGACGCGGCTCTTGTTGGCGCGGTTCACCGCCGTCTTTCTCTCAGTCTGGCGGGAGCGCTTCAACGACGAAACATGGTTGGCCATGATGAATCCTTAACTTTCCTTCTGGGGATAGGGATGCAGGCAGAAGAGACGCAAAAGCCACATCCCCCGCAAAATATAAGTGTATGGGATTTTGGGGGTTGGGTCAACTGGACTGTGCCGTATTGCCCATTTGACCCCTCAACTTATGGCTCTTTACCTTGGGCTTAATTTCTCAACGCATTGGAGGTACTATTTCCAAGGATGGACAAGACCTTGGTTGCATTAAATATTCTCACGATACTTGCGGTCGTTGCCGGACCGATAATCGCGCTTCAGATTCAGCGGAAACTTGATAGAGATCGTGAGGCGCGCAATCGGAAAATGTGGATTTTTAAAACACTTATGTCACTTCGCGCAACGGCTCTTTCTCCAACCTTTGTGCAAGCCCTAAATCAGATAGATGTCGAATTCAATGCCGACAACGAAAAAGAGAAGGCGGTCCGAGGTGCTTGGAGAGTTCTCCTAGATCATTATGTCGACCTTGCACATGCCGCTGAACCGAACTCGCCGACTCTCCTTGAGAAGAGTATTCAGCTAAAAACGAATCTATTGCTCGTCATGGGTAGATGTCTGAACTACGACTTTGATGAAGTTCAGATTAAAAAAGGTTCTTATTATCCCACAGGACTTGGGGATGTCGAGACGGAGCAGAACTTGATAAGGCGAGGTTTGCTCAATGTGCTTTCCGGCAGAGCTCGAATACCGGTGGCAGTATTTGAAGAGAAATTTCCGGCAATTACCATAGCACCACTGAAAGAGCCATCGGCACCAGAAAGCTAGGGGGCTAAAGCCTTTACCTTCGAAAGCTTCAATACCATCCCTGGGCCGTCCTGATTTATTAAGTTTGCTGATCCTTTGATTACACTGCCATCGATCGCACCTTGCACTTCGAGATCAAAATCTCCCTTGATTCCCATCACATTCGTGATGTTCGGAGCAAAGTTACGAACAAGAACACGGGCGGAAAGGTTTTTGCCGTTGCTTTGGTATGTTCCTGTGTAGACGAATCCATTGTCTCCGCCTAGTAGCTGTCCATTTACGAAGACAATGACACCGCCGTCACCGCCATGGACGCCCTCATACTGAACAATCCACAAACCTTCAATCATTGAATTCACTCTAACGTGGAATATTAATATCTATAATCCATCCGGGCGGTGTGGCCCAAGTCTTAGGGTGCCCCACATCTCGTTTCTGAGATGACGATTACGGGATGCCAATCAGCAAACCCGCGCTCATCCCAATGGATTGCTGATGCCCTTTCGCAAAGCTGCGGTCGTAGGCGGGTTCGAGGAACCAGCCGAAGCGATGTTTGCCGGTTGGCCAGAACATGAAGTCTCCCGCTACCTCGCCAGCGATGGAATTGCTTGTGTTTCCGTTCTGCCTCAGATGGACCCACTCAGGGCCGACGCCGAACATGAACTCTGCTTTTTGCGACAGGGTCCACGGCTTCTTGAAGAGCAGGTCGGTGTCCCATTCTGTAGAGTTTGCTGTGTAGTAGGGGGACACGCCTGCCTCGAGTTCCAACCAATTTTCGATGGGCGTGACTTCCGCTGCGAGATTTGGGGCGAAGGTGGCCGCACCTCCGCTGAGGTTCCAGCTTGTGGCTGCGCCGAGTTCAAGAATGGCGATCGGGTCTTTGTTCTCGGGTGCGTTTTGCGGATGGCTGACGGCGGCCTGGGTAGATGTCTGCGCATAGACAGGCAGACACAAAAACGAAAGCAGGCACGCTGCTGCGAGCGTGAACATGGGCGAACGCATCGATATTTCCAGAATAACTTGTGAGGTTTAATTCCTCGCCGAAGTGCGGAAGGACAAGCCAGGCCGACCTATCCTTGGACAACTAATCGAGCGCTGTTAAAGAGTTGCAACCGCGAGATGGCTACTTCCTTCACGGAGTCGATGACCGAAGGAAGAAACTTGTAGGGAACGACTTCTTTTGGATGCTGGGTCAGGCTGGCTTCCAGACCTTGCCTCCACGCAACGCGCAGCTCGGTATTGATGTGGATGATGTTGATGCCGGCGGCGATGGCTTTGCGGAAGTCCTCGTCGTCGGTGCCTGAGCCGCCGTGCAGCGTCAACGGCACCCCGGTGGCCTTCTTGATGGCGGCGATCCTGTTGATGTCGAGGTGCTTCCTCGCTTCTCCCTGCACCATGCTGGCCGACATGCCGTGCATGTTGCCGACGGCCGGGGCCAGAATGTCGATGCCTGTTGCTTCGACGAATTGTTTTGCTTCTTCCGGCGTCGTCAATCCCTTGGAGACGTCCATCATCGTCTCGCGGACTTCGGAGCCGGTGCCGATGTCGCCGATCTCGCCTTCGATGAGGATGGAAGGTGAAATGGATTTGAGCGCGATGACGCCTTCCTTCGTCTGGCGCACATTCTCTTCCAGAGGCAGTGCGGAAAGATCGAAGACGATGGAGTCAAAACCGGCCTTAGCCGCTTCTTCTGCCTTGGCAAGCGAGTGCGTGTGGTCCGCATTCAGGTAGATCGGCACATCGGATTCTTCGCGGAAGCTCCTGACCAGGGCCGCGATCTGGTGCACTCCCATGAAGTCGCGCTCACCCTGGGACGCGCCCACGAGGACGGGAACCTTCAGCTCTTGGGCGGCGTTAACAACGGCTTTCAGCAAAATCAGGTCGGAGATATTGAAATGGCCGATGGCCACTCCGCTGCGTTGAGCCTGGTCGAGAACTTCATGGAGCGTTTGCATGGGGGACCTCGTTTCTGCTTTGGATGATCGCACCCTGATTTTGCGCCGATGTTAACGAACTCAACCGGGCGCGCCTACGACGACGGAGAATGTACCGTCGCGGGTGTCTGTCAGATAGATGCCACTCCAGTGGTCGTAGCTTCAACCGGGCGTCGATGGAAGAAGAGCTGCCGCAATCTATCCTCGCCCAGAACCCTGCGCACTTCGCCGTAGGCGAAGAAGGGGATAAGCACAACGAACATGATCGGTGTGACGCAAGTGATTCCCTTCAGGGTGCCACCGGCGATCTCGGTAATGCTCTGCTCGAAAGGCCTATGGTGAAAGAGGGCGGGTGGCCCAGGTCTTAAGGAGGGTGCCCCACATCTCGCTTCTGAGATGTGGGTTCGATGATCCCATGTCTCAAAAGCGAGACCCTTCGGCTCGGCTCAAGGCAGGCTATGGGGCACCCCGGCTAAGTAGAAAAATGGGTCTTGGCTTGGCCAAGACTTCGCACGAATTTCATTCGTGCGAGTCCTTCGACTTCCCCTTCGTTCCGCTCAGGGTTCGCTCAGGATGACGTCGGTTAGAAGAAAAAGCCCGGGGCTAGAGCCCCTCTTACGCTGCTTCTATTTCACTGGCCTGAAGGCCAGTGCTTTCACCAAGCCTTGCTTACGCAAGGCGGTCCCATGTCTCAGAGCGAGCCCGTTTGACTCCGCTCAGGGCAGGCTATAGGGTAACCCGGCACCGAAACACAGGGCGCTAAGATGGGGCACTCGGCCGGACTGGTGAAGAGGATGTTGAAGAGTTTTAGAGAAGATTCTGTTACCTCTGGGGCTAAAGCCCATGTATTTTGCGTGCTTGCGGCATGGCTAAAGCCATGCCCTTACGAAACACGAGTTTCTCTGCAGTCGATGAAGAAGCCTTCAATTCACCTGTCTTTTACCTGGGCTTTCGCAACGCGGTCCACGTCTCAAAAAAACGCAGCACCTCGCTTCGCGGAGTAGAATCCCTGCAATCTAATTTGGAGCTACCTTATGAATGCTCTCAAATTGCTGCGTTCAGTTGCTGTTGTTACCTTTGCGATCTTTGCCATGCGTCGACTTTGTCGCAGCAACTAGAACCTAAATGCGTAGAGAACTCTCCGGAGCGGCATGGCGGCATTGGATGCAGTTACGTAGAAAATAAAGTGCTGACCGGAACATTGAAAGAGCCGCTGTACTGGCACATTGATCGTTTCGAGGACGGCGAGAAAGCGCGCGCAGCTGTCGGTCCTGACAAGTGTTGCATTTGAAGGACATGGAGCGTGGTGGCTTCTGTCAATAGAGTCAACGGTCGATGACCACCATGGAGGCGCGCATGTGAATCAGGTCTTGCTTCCGCCTCTTCCACCAGCACCAAAATATTCCATGCTGGTCATCTCTTCCTACATCCCGGCTGGGCTGACTTCACGCGTGCATCACCACTCGGGCGTCGAGATGTTCTACGTGCTGGATGGCGAGCAGTGTCTGGAGACGCCGACGCAAGGCTATCCGATGAAAAAGGGAGATGTGCTGATTCTTCCAACCGGCCTTACCATGCAGATGGTCGTGACGGGAACGGCGCCTCGACGAGCACTTGCGGCGGTGATCTATGACGCGGCGCAGCCTTCCACAACGCCGACGGAGAATGCGCCGCCGCTGATTCCCTGTAAGTAGCTGCCATTCGGGCCTGTGCCGCAATGCGATCCCATGTCTCAAAATCGAGACCCTTCGGCAAGCTCAAGGCAGGCTGTGGGGCACCCCGGCTTTTCAGGCTTGTTCAGGCTGGCTTTCCACCGGGCGTCCATGGAAGAAGAGCTGCCGCAATCTATCCTCGCCCAGAACCCTGCGCACTTCGCCGTAGGCGAAGAAGGGTATGAGCACAACGAACATAATCAGTGTGACGCAGGTGATTCCCTTCAAGGTGCCACCGGCGATTTCGGTAATGCTCTGCGCGAAAGGCCGGTGGTGAATGAGGCCGACAATACCGACCTCCAGAATCTTGAAAAAGGCCAGCAGGATAGAAAACAAGGCGGATTTGAGAACGGTCGGGTAGATGAGCGGCACATCCTCGGCCATCTCGCCAAGGTGGAACGCCTGGGCCAGGATGATGATCTTTCCGAGGGCAAGCGCATTGATGAGCGCGAGGCCGCGCGTCTCAATACTGACACTTTCCTCGGCCAGAATTACCGATTTGTACTCGACCAGGAGGGCAAAGATCACCCAAAGATAAAAGGCGACAACGAGGAATTTCCTGGTCTCCTCTATGATGACCTGCTTTACGGTTCGACGCGGTATCGCCATGTCATCACCCTCCATAACATCTTTTCGGCAGGGGTAACCAATACCCGCTGTATGTCGCCAGCGCATTATTGCGGGTTGTGCCAGCCTCCGATATCGGCAGCCAGAGCGTCTGCTTCGACGGGACCCCAGGAGCCGGGTTCATACTCGTAAGCCGGAGTTACGTTTCCCAATATATGCTGCACGACCATCCAAGACAGCTCAACTGCATCTTCCCGCACGAAAAGCGCGGAATCGCCCCGCATGGCGTCGGTAAGCAGACGTTCGTAAGGATCTACTTCGTCTCCCTGGGCATGATCGACGGCTGTCAACTCGATGGGCATAAGTGTAGCCCGCACACCCGGTTTCTTTACCTGAAGGCCAGCCGCGAGAGAGACATCAGGGCCAAGGCGGAAGCGGAAATAGTTGTTCGTTGCGCGGACCTTCACCAATGGCGGCCTCTTGAGCGTGACCATTACTTCTGTCGCAGTCGTCTTCAAACATTTGCCCGTTCGAATGAGAAAGGGCACGCCCTCCCAGCGCCATGAGTCCACTTCGAAGCGCAATGCGGCGTAAGTCTCCACTTCAGAATTGGGGGCTACTCCCGGTTCATTGCGATAGCCCTGAAATTGACCTCGCACGAGCTGGGAGGGCTGGATGGGCGGAATCATGCGGAAGACTTTCACCTGTTCATCGCGAATGGAGTCGGAGTACATCAGGGTCGGCGGTTCCATGGCCAGCAGAGCCACTACCTGGAGCATGTGGTTCTGGACGACATCGCGGATGGCGCCCGATTCCTCGTAGAACTTGCCTCTTCCACCGACGCCGAACTTCTCCGCCATGGTGATCTGCACGCTTTGCACATAATTCCGGTTCCAGATCGGTTCAAGGAAGGTGTTGGCAAAGCGGAAGAAAAGGAGGTTCGCCACAGTCTCTTTGCCCAGGTAGTGGTCGATACGAAAAATTTGAGACTCGGGAAAGGCCGTGTGAAGTGTCGCATTCAGCTTCCTTGCGGACGCGACATCGCGTCCGAATGGCTTTTCCACGATGATGCGAGCGTTTGCAGCGCACCGTGAACGCTGTAGCGCTTCAGTCACAACACCAAACAGGCTGGGTGGAATAGCGAGATAGTGAGCCGGCCGCCGGGCGTCGCCGAGTTCTCTTCGCAGCGCTGCGAAGGTTGCGGGATCGGAGTAGTCGCCATCAATGTAGCGCAGCAATCCAATCAACTGCGCGAAGGCCGCATCTTCTTTGCCATCGCCGTGCTCCCTGATGCTGTTACGGGCGCGCTCACGAAGCTGATCAATCGTCCAGCCGGACTTTGCCACTCCAATCACGGGGCCGGTTAAAGTTCTATGCCGGACCATGTTGTGCAAAGCAGGAAAGATCTTTTTGTAGGCAAGATCGCCCGATGCTCCGAAGAATACGAAGGCATCGGACTCCGGCATTGCGGTCGGCTGATCCTCTATGTGACTGTCTTCCTGGGTCATTGTGCTTCGACTAAGTGGAACAGGTCACACCGGGTATTTGAACTGTAAGAATTATCAGTTGTTTCGTGCGATAGACATTAATGTGTAAAAACGGCCGCGCGGCAGAGTTTTCGATGCAGGTTGAATTCTTTTAACTATTCGCGGGGGACTCCTCTGGGAATGGATACTATGCTGGACTTGAGTATTCGAAAGCTAATCCGGAGAAGATGAAAACAACAGCTACGGTAAGTCAGATTCAACGCGGCCGCGGACTCTATGTGGGGCTGTCGATTTTTTTCATCGCTCTGGTCTTTACCGGCTTTTCGCGGACCTATTTTCTGAACGAATATTTTGAGAAGGTCGCGCTAACGCAGCTCCTGCATGTGCATGGGGTGGTATTCAGCATGTGGTTTGCGTTGTTCGCAGCCCAGGTCGCGCTGGTCGCAGCGGGGCGGACGGATCTGCATCGCCGACTAGGGGTGGCAGGCGCCCTGCTGGTCTGCATCATGGTTCCGCTTGGACTCACGGTTGCGATTCATGCAGAGAAATCCGGGCAATTAGGGACTCCGTCGAGCGCGATTGCCTTTGCGCGTCTAGTGATACCGTTCTTCGACATTACGGTGTTTGGGACGCTGGCAATTGCCGGATTGCTCTTTCGACGGAGGCCGCAAGTTCACAGAAGGCTGATGACGCTGGCGACCTTCAGCATTCTTACACCGGCGATTGTGCGCATTCCGCTCAACCTTATTCAGAGACACGGGGTATATCCCCCGTATCTGATCGCCATGCTTCTCATGCTGCTTTACATTGCCTGCGACACGGTTTCGCACAAGGAACTGCATCCGGCCTGCCGCTGGGGCGGACTCTTCTTTGTGCTGAGTGTGCCTTTTCGCTTTGCGATTAGCGGTACGGCGGCGTGGTTGGCGTTTGCACAATGGCTTACGCGCTGATGCAGCCGCGCAGCCGGGCGTTTTCTCTTTCGAGTTCTTCGATGCGACGTTGCACAGGCTCAATGGCGCTGTTCAGTTCTTCCTGCGTGTAGCGCGGGGTGATGTGCTGAGTGCAGTTCCAATCGAAGGCTTCGACATGAATGAGGATGGCGCGCTCGGTGGGTGATTTCTCGCCGGGCATGCGCAGCATCTCGATCAACTGGCGTGCCTGATCGTCGTCTTCGTGGACCTCCGCGTGGCCGAGAATCTTGAGACGGCTCTGCGAGGGATAATCCATAAGAAAGAGCGCGATACGGTCATTGTGTTCGAGGTTACCGGCGCTGACGTACTGCATGTTGCCGCGCAGGTCGACGAAGCCGAGGGTCTGGTCGTCGAGCACGTGGAGAAAGCCTTTAGGGCCACCGCGATGCTGGATGTAGGGCCACCCGGTTTCGCTGACCGTGGCCATGTAGAAGCTGTCGCGGGTGCAGACCATGGTCTGCTCGTCGGCACCGAGATGGCTGCCGGGGATGAAAGACTGTTCAACTCGCTCGTAAGCGTGGCGGCTGCCATGCTTTTGCTGCTGTGCTTTCACGAGTGGCGTGAAGGCGAGTTCGGCGTATCGTCGGCCCATGGTTCACCGGCTTTCTTCAGGCTTATTTGAGATTCGCGGAGTGGGTGTTCGGATGCAGCGAACGAGGCTGATTCGCTTTGAATATCAAACTTAATACCTGGGAATTTGTCAGAGTTTACCGGGCTCCGAGCACTTCGCGCGCATAGGCATCTACACTCTTGAGCTTGATTCCGAACTCCTGTTGGATCGGCTTCATTTCCATCGCGTCCCCATTCAAATATCCGAGCATCAGCGCGGCAAAGCTCTTCTGCATGGAATCTGTGGCTTCCGCAAACTGCGCGCACAGGAATTCTTCCGGAACATGCTCCACTTTGAATGGCTTGCCGCCGATCTTTTCAAAGCGCGCGATTACTTCGAGGGGGGTCAGTGCTTCCGGGCCGCCGAACGCGAGCGTCCTGCGGTCTGCCGCCGGATTCTCAAGGGCAAGCGCGCACATTTCAGCAACGTCACCGGAGGAAATCCAACTGATCGGGCTCGTGCCCGGCCCATAGACTCGCGCGGCAGCATTTGGGTAATCGAAGCCGAGCGCAGGACTTAGCCAGACTTCCATGAAGAAGCTTGCCTCAATGATGGTAAAGTTCATGCCCGCAATGGCGTTCTCGATACGCATTTTTGCCTCTGCCAGAGGGACGGATATGCCTTGTGGCTTGCGAAAAGAAACAAAGACAAATCGATGGACCTTAGCGGCTTTCGCGGCTGCAACCAGATTCAGTTGCCCCGCGTCATCGACTGATTCGATTGAATCACCTTCCGCGCGTGACAAAGTGGAGCTTGCCGTTGAGACAATCGCGTTTATGCCACGGCAGGCAGTGGCAAGCGATTCAGGTTGTTTCAGGTCTCCGAGGCACAGTTCGATACCTGCCGATCGCAATGCCTCAACTTTGTTTTTGTCGCTGGTTGTGCGCACCAGCGCTCTTACCTGTTGGCCACGCTTCGCTAATCTGCGGCAGACGTCGCTTCCTACAAGCCCAGTAGCACCCACAACGAGAATCATGTGATTTCTCCTGGTGAGCGCAATTTATATCACAGGTGAGTGATTCAGCAGATGTATTCGGGAATCGTCCGTTGCGGAATGCAGGGCGCCGCGACGGGCGCCCCATTTGCGAACTTCACGCGCGACCGGTCTTCTTGGCCATGCTGTAGAGAAAGAGCGTAAAGACGAGGAAGCCACCTATGCCGCCGATAACATCTCCGCCATCACTGGCTGCGGATGTGGCCCTCTTAGGTTTTGCGGGCGTCGCCTTGCGCATCCGTGACCAGGTGAGTCACCGAGGTCTGCGCATTCTTAAGGCGCGCGGCAAAGGCCGGCGAGCTTTTGGATTCTGACTGGATCTTTTTTGCGAGCACGGGGAAGAAGTCCGGCTCGAGCTTTGCGACTTGCGCTGAGACACGCGCATAGGGATTGATGGGTGGTACTGAGTGGCCGGGATCACTGGCGAATCCCATATAGCCGAAGGCCAGGAGCGATTTGAAGGTTAAATTTTTTAGAGCAGCGCCAAACGACTTTGCCCCGCACAGATTCTGGACGCGGTCGAGACACCAGTCTCTCAGGTTGTTCGTGGGGAGTGTTGGCGGTGGCGCTGGAAGGTTCAGGAAGGACTTGTAGCCTTCGACAAGTTGCGTGCCAGGATCGACGATCCCGATGGCATGGTTGACATGTTCGATTGCTGTTTGGAATTGCATGAGCACATCCTCGGAAAATAAAGTGCCGGGGCGATGTGGTGTCCAGGAATTGCCGAGACCACACATCGACCCGGCCATTCAGAATAGTGGGCGTGTCATGCCGGGTGTTTCATGTCCGACTGAGATTTTGCTGCTTTCTTAGCCACGCAGGCTGGCGGGCGGTGGCTCGACGGCTGACAGCTCTTTGTAAACTGCATCGGGCAATTCCAAAGCTGCTGCCGCGATGTTCTCTTCAAGGTGCGATGCGCTAGAGGTTCCCGGAATTGGGATTGTTGCCTCAGAGCGTTTAAGCAGCCAGGCGAGAGCGACCTGAAACGGCGTCGCGCCAAGCTCTTTTGCCGCTTTATCGAGGGCCGCATTCGCGAAGCGGTTCTGACCCAGCGGCGCCCATGGCAAGAAAGCGATGCCATTCTGCTCGCAATAATTGAGCACATAGTCCCATTCGCGGTCGGCGAAGCTGTAGCGGTTCTGCACAGAGACGATGGGAACGATATTGCGGGCGCGCTCGATGTGCTCTTGGGTTACGTTCGACAGCGCGACATGGCGAATTTTGCCCTGACTGCGCAGTTCGGCGAGAGTTTCCATGGACGCGTCGAAAGAGACGGCGGGATCGGGAACGTGAAGCTGGTAAACGTCGATGCGGTCAAGACGCAGGCGCTGTAGGCTGCCTTCAACCGCTTTTCCAAGATGCTGCGGGCTGGCGTTGTGTACCCACTGGCCGGGGCCGACGCGCTCCCATCCGCCCTTGGTGGCGATGACCATGCCTTTTGGATAAGGATGGAGAGCTTCGGCGATAATTTCTTCGGAGACGTTGGGGCCGTAAGAGTCAGCAGTGTCGATGAAGTTGACTCCAAGCTCGACGGCGCGGCGCAGAGTTGCAAGAGCGGCCGGTTTATCAGCGGGCTGTCCCCAGATGCCTTTGCCAGTGAGGCGCATGGCTCCATAGCCCATTCGGTTGACGGTGAGGTCGCCACCGAGGGTAAAGGTTCCGGCGGCTGCGGCGGAGATGGCTTGGGTCTGGGGCTGGCTCTGGCTCATAGGGGATGCTCCAATGGCTCCATTCTAAAATGAAGAATCTCAGATGAGAGGGTGGGCGATGGCCACTGCGAAATTGTTGATGCTGGCGGGCGACTACGTTGAGGATTACGAAATCATGGTGCCTTTCCAGGCGCTGCGGATGGTCGGGCATACGGTCGATGTCGTTTGTCCGGATAAGAAGGCCGGGCAATTTGTGAAGACGTCGATTCATGACTTTGAAGGCGACCAGACGTATACGGAAAAGGCGGGGCACAACTTTCAGTTGAATGCCACTTTTGCCGATGTTCGCGCTGAAGACTATGACGGGCTGATCATTCCGGGCGGACGCGCGCCGGAGTATCTGCGCATGAACAAGAAGGTGCTGGAGATTGTGCGGCATTTTGCTGATGAGAATAAGCCGATTGCGGCGATCTGCCATGCGGCGCAGGTGCTGATGGCGGCGGATGTGATTGCGCGCAGGAACGTGAGCGCTTATCCGGCATGTGCTCCTGAGGTCGAGATGGCGGGCGGGAAGTACATTGAAGTTGCGATGACCGATGCCGTCGTAGACGGGAATCTGGTTACCGGGCCTGCGTGGCCAGCGCTTTCGTCGTGGATGGGGAAGTTTCTTACTGTGATTGATACGTATCTGGCGGCAAAAGCACAACCTGTTGGAGCGTCGATCGGTTCGGCTACCGTTGGAATGACGAATCTTGGTTAGGTGTGCATCATAAAATCCGTTTATCTACGCCTGCTGAAAATGTTACCGGGGCTAAAGCCCTTTTATTTTCCTCCTCGTTTTCGCTGGGCTAAAGTCCAGCGCTTCTACCCAAAAACGCTTTGTTAAACGCGGTGAATGGAGCTGTTCACTTTTTGAGGGAACCACTTCGATACAGGGTTGGCTGTCTTTTCATCAATTCGCCATTGACGGAAAGCGAGAGCGGCGCTACTCTGACCCCATTAACGGCGAAGATTTGGTGCCAACTGCCAATCCGTTGTTCCGGATGCCGCATCCAATGAATGTGGCGCCAATTACGCTGTATTCCGCCCCCCGACTCCATATAAACCACTTACGCATGGCGGCTATGCCTGTAGCCGGCATGGGAGGTCATTTCTCCACTTGATGAGAAAAGAGCTGGAAATTACGCCGAACCTTGAGCCCCTGTTTGGGACCCGCGATGAAAATCTGAGACTCATGGAAGATTCTCTCCATGTGCACATCGACCTGAAATCGGATGCTGTGCAGGTGGAAGGTCCGCAGGAGGTCCTTGTCCGCGTGGAACGCATCTTCAGCGACTACGAGCAACTGCGCCGCAACGGAGTGAACCTGCAGAATGGCGAGCTCCACGGGATGTTGAAGTTGGTGGTGGCCGATCCGGCAGTGACGCTGCGAAGCCTGGTGGAAAGCGGGAAGCAGCGATCGGCGGGAATCAAGCGGATGGTGCAGCCGCGCTCGCTCAACCAGCGGCATTACGTCGAGGCGATTGAGCAGGCAGACATGGTTTTCGGCATCGGACCGGCGGGCACGGGCAAGACGTATCTGGCTGTCGCGATGGCGGCGTCGGCGCTGCTGGCGAAGAAGGTGAGCAGGATTGTGTTGGTACGTCCAGCGGTGGAAGCGGGCGAGCGGCTGGGCTTTTTACCAGGCAGCTTGCAGGAGAAGGTCGATCCGTATCTACGGCCTCTATATGACGCGCTTTATGATTTGCTGGAGCCGGAGCGCGTGGACAAGATGCTGGAGCGCAACGTGATTGAAATTGCTCCGCTGGCCTTCATGCGCGGACGCACATTGAACGACGCGTTCATCATTATGGATGAGGCGCAGAACACGACCAGCGAGCAGATGAAGATGTTTCTGACGCGCCTGGGCAACAATGCCAAGGCCGTGATTACCGGCGACATTACGCAGATCGACCTGCCGAATCCGCGCAAGTCGGGACTGATTGAGGCGATGAACATCCTCGACGGCGTGGATGGAATTCGCTTTGTCCGCTTCGAGGACGGAGACGTGGTGCGCCATCACCTGGTGCAACGTATTATTCGCGCCTATGACAGCTTTGGCCGCGCACAGCAGGAGCTTCCGCTTACGATGCAGGAACCAGGCGAGACGCGAGCGCCGTCGAAGCCTCAGTAGATTCTGACTGATTGCTGTACCATCAAACTTACAAGGGCTGGCATTTGTCAGCCCTTTTCTCCTTATGATCCTGATCGAACCAACTGCTGCATCGAACCAAAGTGAGTTAAAAGCGGGCAAGGCCGCGCTGAAGATGCAGGAACTGCGTGCATTTTTGACGAAGGCGAAATCGGCGGTTGGATTGCGCGGCGAGGTGTCGGTGCTGTTGGCTACTGATGCAACAGTCCGCGCTCTGAATCGCAACTTTCGCAAGAAGGACAAGCCGACGGATGTGCTTTCGTTCCCGGTGGATGAGTTTCCGGGTGATGCGCCGAAGCAGGCGGGTGATCTGGCGATATCCATTGAGACGGCGCAGAAGCAGGCGGACGAGCATGGTCACTTGCTGCAAATCGAAGTAAAGATATTGATGCTGCATGGCCTGCTGCATCTGGCTGGCTATGACCACGAGACGGACAAGGGGCAAATGGCGCAGAAGGAGAGCGCCCTGCGGAAGCAGCTTGATTTGCCTGTAGGGCTGATCCAGAGGAGCGCGCCCCCGGCGAGGAAAAACGCAGCAGGTAAAGCACGGAGTGGTAGGCGATGAACATAGAAGCAGCGATATTGATTTTTCTATTGCTGATTGTCCTGACGCTGTCCTCGTATGTGGACCGGCTCTATTCGGAGATGGGGAAATTTCTCTCCCGCGAATTCCAGGAAAACATTGATGCATGGGAAAAGCTTGTGGAGCCGAAGCTGGGGCTGAACCGCGACCGTGTGATGCTTTCCGCAGCGGTGCTTTCGCAGCTTTCACTGGCCTGCCTGACACTCATCTTCGGAATGCTGCTGTTCGACCGCGCGTCAATTACCGATAGGCCAACCTACGGCGAGATTGGGCAGGCAGTGCTGGGCGTGGTGATGGTGATCGCGATCTTCAACCGGCTGCTGCCATTTGTGTTCTTCACCCGCACGCGTGGGCTTTGGGTGGTGCGCGTTCGCTGGCTGCTGCAAGCGCTGTTCTACCTGGTGCTGCCGATCACGCTGTTTCTTGGCTTTCTGCTCTCAATTGCCGCACTGGCTGAGGCACCAAAGCCGACGGAGGAAAGCACGTCTTCATCAGAAGCGGTTGAGGCGCTGATCGAGGCCGGTGAGGAAGAGGGAATTATTGAGAAAGATGACCGGGAGCTTGTGCGGTCGGCCGTCGAGTTTGGTGACAAAGTAGTGCGCGAATTGATGACGCCGCGTCCGCAGATGGTTACGATTTCCGGGTCGGCGACGCTGGAAGAACTGCTGCAGTTGATTGAGAAGCACCCGGTATCGCGCGTGCCGGTATATGAAGGGACGCTTGACCAGATTACCGGCATCGCGCTTGCGCATGACCTGTTGCGCGTGAGCGATGAGTCTGCGCGCATCCGGAAGGTTGCAAGTATTCAGCGTCCGGCGGCATTTGTTCCAGAGACGAAAAAAGTGAATGAGCTGCTACGCGAAATGCAGCGCGAAAAGCACCACATGCGGATTGTGATTGACGAATACGGCGGCGTGGCCGGCCTGGTCACGATTGAAGACCTGCTGGAAGAGATTGTGGGGTCGATTGCGGACGAGCATGAAGAGGATGAATTAGAGCGTCCCAAACGCGACACGGATGGCTCGTGGCTGGTGCCTGGAGGCTTGGATATTGAGCGGCTAGAAGAGCTGTTCGGCGAGCGTTGGGAGATGCCCGAGGACTACGAGGCAACAACGGTCGCCGGGCTGGTGAGTGAAGCGGCGGGGCGGATTCCCATGCCGGGCGAAGTGGTGGAGGAAGACGGACTGCGCTTTGAGGTGCTGGCTTCGACCGACCGGCGGATTGAGCGGCTGCGCGTCTCGCGAAAGCAGGAAGAAGAGGCTACGTCGTAGATTTTCGCGGCCAGATTGCAGCGATGATGGAGAGCAGCGCGATGAGCGCAATGAGGGTCTGCGAGATCACGCAGTAGAGGCACCATATCTGAAGGATGCGCGCCTCGATGCTGGTGAGATAGAGAGCGTAAGCGAGTCCTGCAAGCGACGCTATGACCAGCAGGCGCCTGCGTCGGAGCAGCGCGAGGATTGCAATGACGACGTAGCCGGCCATGCCGATGGCGGCGACGGGAAATCCGTGAATTACGGAATAGCGGCTGTGGTTGACGATACCGCAATCCCAGTGCGCGTTGATGTCGCAGGGCGGCGCGTCCATGGAATAGTGAATGCGAAGCGCGAGCGTGGAAACAGCGAATCCGGCAATGGCGAGCAGGGCAATGAGGTAACGCATAAGCGATGATTCAAGTCTAATGTCTTGGACTACAAGATAGAATTTTGGTGAGGGATTTTATGCTGAGGAGTCTGTTTGCATTCGCCGGGGCCTGTGTGCTGGTTTTCGCGACCGCGGGGCAGAGCATCGCTGCCGTTGATCAAAGCGCGCTGAAGCCGCCGCCGGGAGCGAAGGTGGCGCTGATTGAGTTTGCCGATCTAGAGTGCCCCAGCTGCGCGCACCAGAACCCCCTGCTGAAAGACGCCGTGGCAAAGTATCGTATTCCGTGGGAGCGGCATGATTTTCCCATCCAGTACCATCGCTGGAGCATGCAGGGGGCGGTGAATGCGCGCTGGTTCGACACCAAGTCTCAGAAGCTGGGCGACGAGTATCGCGATGCGGTGTTTTCGAACCAGTTGAGCATTGAGACGCCCGACGATCTGCGGTCGTTCACCGACAAATTTGCGAAAGATCACGGAATTGCGATGCCGTTTGTGATTGATCCCCAGGGCAAGCTGGCTGCGGCGGTAAAGGCCGACTACGAACTGGGCATGCGGCTGGGCGTGCATCAGACGCCCACGGTTTGGATTGTGACCGATAAGCACGGCGTGACAAACGCGACCGAAGTGACGGATTTCAGCAAGCTCTATTCGATGCTGGATGCGGCGGTGGCCGCGACTGGCGGGAAGTAGTGTTCCGTTCTGGATTTGTTTCGATTCTTGGCCGGCCAAATGCCGGCAAATCGACATTGCTGAATGCGCTGGTGGGCGAAAAGGTCGCAATTGTCACCAGCAAACCGCAAACGACGCGCACGCGGATTCATGGCGTAGTCGAAGTTGCGGCTCGGAAAGGGAAGCATCCGGCGGCGCAGATTGTTTTTGTGGATACGCCCGGCGTGCACAAGCCGGGGTCATGGCTTGACCGGCGCATGATGCAGGAAGTCCACGATGCGCTGGAGAGCCGCGATGTGGTGCTGCTGATGGTGGATGCGACGCGGCGTCTGGAGTTGGGTGAGAGTCGTGGCGCAAGCGAAGACGCGTTCGTATTTGAGCTGATCAAGAAGCTCGATTGCCCGGTGTTTCTTCTGATTAACAAGATTGATCTGGTTCGGAGAGAAGAGCTACTACCGCTGATTGCGCAATTGAGCGCGCTGCATCCGTTTGCCGAGGTGTTTCCGATTTCGGCGCGTAAGGGCGATGGACTGGACAGCCTGGTCACAAAGTTGATTGAGTATCTGCCGGAGGGACAGCGCTATTTTCCGAAAGACCAATATACGGACCAGCCGGAACGGTTTCTGGTTGCGGAGTTAATTCGCGAGCGCATTCTGCAGGAGACAGGCGAAGAAGTCCCTTACGCGTCTGCTGTGGTTATTGAACGGTTTGAAGAGCCGGACGCGCGTGCGAAAAATCCGCTGACGCGAATTTCAGCAGCGATCTATTGCGAGCGCAAAGGACAGAAGGCAATCCTTATCGGCAAGGGCGGAAGCAAGCTGAAAAGCATTGGCACGAATGCGCGCAAGGAGATCGAATCGCTACTCGGGACGCGGGTGTTTCTTGAGCTGCATGTGATTGTGGAAGAAAACTGGCGCGAACGGCGCGGGTTTGTTGAATCGCTGGACTGGCGGAAGCAGTTGGAGGATCTGGGGGAAAAGTAGTGATGGCGACATTTTGTTGAGTGCATAACTTTCCCATCCTTTCGCAAACAACGCCAAAGTATGGGGCGCCCATTTTCGTGCTCCTGCTGAAAGAAAGAAAAACAAATTCCGCTTCCCTTCGTTCCACTCAGGGTGAGGGTCAGAAAGACATCCCTTAAGAGATAGTTTTATTCGCGGACGCTAATGCCAAGCGTTCGCATTTTTCGATACAGGTGACTGCGTTCGAGGCCGAGTGATTCGGCGGCGCGGCTTATGTTGCCGTGGCACTCGTCAATTTTTTTCAGAATGTAGTCGCGCTCATAGGCTTCGCGCGCCTGGTGCAGGGTGCTGAAGTCTTCACCGCGCCTGCTGACGCCGCGATGCACCAGCATAGGCAGGTGCTTGCGCTCGATGCGCGGGGCCTGCGGGTTGAGTATCAGGACCCGCTCGATCAGGTTTTTCAGTTCGCGCACATTGCCGGGCCAGTGGTATTGCTTGAGCAATTCGATCGCGTCTTCGGCTATATCGAGGCGGGAGCGGCCATACTCGCGGCCGAATGCGCGCAGGAAGTCACGCACAAGCAGCGGGATATCTTCTTTGCGATCGCGCAGCGGCGGAACATAGAAGGGAATTACGTTGAGGCGATAGAAGAGGTCTTCGCGGAAGTTTCCTTTGGCGATTTCTTCTTCAAGATTCTTGTTGGTGGCGGCGATGACGCGCACGTCAACGCTCATCGCGTGGGCAGCGCCTACAGGTGTAAAACGCTGCTCGTCGAGGGCACGCAAGACTTTAGCCTGTGTTTTCAGGCTCATGTCGCCTACTTCGTCGAGGAAGAGCGTGCCTCCGTCCGCACGTTCAAAAGTGCCGCGTTTTTCTGCCGGGCCTCCGGGGACGGTGCTGTTGCGGTAGCCGAAGAGCTCGCTTTCGATGTAGTCCTCGGGGATAGCGGCGCAATTCAGCTCGACGAAGACGCGCTCGCGGCGCTGGCTTTCGGCATGAATAGCGCGCGCGATGAGCTCTTTTCCGCTGCCAGATTCGCCGAAGATGAGGACACGGCCATTAGTCGGGGCCATGAGCCTGATCTGCTGGCGCAGCGCTTTTGCCGGCACGCTTTCGCCGGTGATGGGCGTCTGCAAAGCGAGCTGACGCTTGAATTCCATGTTCTCGCTGCGCAGTCGCTTGGCTTCAATCGCATTTTTGACGACGATGAGGGTCCGTTCGAGAGAGAGCGGTTTTTCGAGGAAGTCGAACGCTCCGAGTTTCGTCGCTCGTACCGCTGTTTCAATCGTGCCATGTCCGGAGATGATGATGACCTCGGGCTTATTCTCGGTTTCGAGCGAGCGAACATCACTTAAAACCTCAAGACCATCGCGGTCAGGGAGCCAGATATCGAGGAGCATTACGTCATAGCTGGCGTCGCGCAGCAACACCAGCGCTTCACTGGCAGTCCCGGTGCTGGCAACGGCATAGTCTTCTTCGCGAAGAATTTCTTCAAGGAGCTTGCGGATGTCTGCTTCGTCGTCCACAACCAGGATGTGATTCATCGAGCGGCCTTGTCGAAGGAGATCTGATTGTGTACGGGTTGTGCAACTTCGCTACCGTTGATGTTAGCCAGCGGAAGCTCGATGATGAAGCGGGCGCCTAGCGGGTAGTTCTGTTCGGCGCGGATGGCGCCTTGATGATCCTGAATGATTTTGGCTGCGATGGCGAGTCCAAGTCCGGTGCCGCGCTGCTTGGTGGAGAAGTAGGGAAGGAACAGGCTGTCGCGGGTCTCGTCAGTAAGGCCGTGGCCCGTGTCAGTGATCGTGACCTCGGCCATTTCGTGATGATCAGTAAGCCCAGTCTCGATAGTAAGCACGCGCAAGCGGCTTTCCTGCATGGCTTCGGCGGCGTTGTCGATGAGATTGGCGAGCGCACGCTTCAGCGCCTCCGCATCAGCCATTACGAATGGAAGCTGCGGCGTAAGATGCACATCGACGCGGAGATCGCCCAAACGGTCCTCAAAGAGGCGCAGAGCATTCTGCACGATTGAGTTGAGGTCAGCGGGCTTAGGATGCGCCGTGGGAAACTGCGCCAGAGCCGCGAATTGATCGACGAGGGTACGCAGCGTCTCGACTGAGCCGAGGATGATGTCGCTACAGGAGCGAATGACACCAGGTGACTCAAGTGTATTGCGGTCGATGTGGCGCTGAATGCGTTCCGCGGAAAGCGCGATGGGCGTAAGCGGGTTTTTGATTTCGTGGGCGACGCGCTGGGCGACTTCTTTCCATGCAAGCTGCCGCTGCGCCTGAAGAAATTCCGTGACATTTTCAAGCACCAGGATGGAACCGCGCCGGTTCTGTCCAAGCTGAAGCATAGCCATGGTGGCAGCAAGATTCAGCTTGCCCTTGGGGTTGCGCATCTCGAATTCAGTTGCGGCGACGCCCATGCGTTGCGCGCGGCGGGCGAGCAGCGTGAGCTCATTGGCAATGTCTTCAGGAACGATGCTTGTCAGTCGAATGCCCTGGAGAGACTGCGGCGCGCCGGGAGGCAGAAGATCGGCGAAGGCCTGGTTGGCCTGCGTGATGTGCAATGCTGCGTCGAGCGTGACAACACCGCCAGGGATGGTTTCGAGGATCGTTTCCAGTTCGCGGCGGCGTTCTTCGAGTGCTGTATTGGCCTCGAAGAGCTGCGATGTAGACTGCTCGGCGATCATTCGGCTCTGTTCAAGGTCGGCAGCCATGTGATTGAACGCCTGAAGCAATTCACCCAGCTCTTCGGTCGCGGAGATGCTAACACGCTGCTGGTAATGTCCGGCGGCAATCTCGTCCATGGCATCAGCCAGATTTTCAAGCGGGCGCGTGATTTGTTTCGAGAAAAACCAGGCGAGCCAACTGCTGGCGAAGAAGGTGAGCGCGGTGAGCAGCAAAAGCAGGAGCAGGTATGTGCTGCGGATGCTGCGGCGCTCGCGATAGACGGCCCAGTATTGCTCTGTTCCGGCGCGGATTTGATTTACGGTCGTGCTCAAGCCGGAGGGAAGCGGCAAGCCGACAACGATAATTCCGGCGCCTGAAGTCGTTGCCATGCCAAGCGCGTAATCGATGTCGCCGATGGTGAGCACAGGCTCGTCGGTGCGCTGCGCGGTCTTGCGAATGACGGATGTGAATTGCTGCGCATCATGAGATAGCGCCGCAGCATTGTCCATCCAGGCGCTGACTTTGATCGGGCCATTCGCTGGCGGTAATTGATATTGCGCGATCACTCTTTCGTCGCGATAGATGACGACGAAACCGCCCTGCAGGGTGACGCGATGCGTTCGGATCTCATCGAGCAGGGCATTTGTGTTTCCCGCTTGGTAATTGAGGGCGATGGCTTCTGAGCGGGCGAGCGATTCGGCTTCCGCGCGCGCGTTCTGCGTGACATAGTGGGACAGCTCAAGCGCGATGCGGGTCGAGTCCTCGCGCAACTGCGAGACCGGTTGCGAGAACCAGCGGTCGATGGAGCGGTTCATCAGGCCGAAACTGAAGAAGAACATGAATGCCGCCGGCGCGAAGGATAGGAGCAGTGCTCCCACTAGCAGCCGTGAGCGCAGACGTGAGCCGAGTACGCGGCTGCGGCGGTCGGCATAAATTTTAAGGATGTTGCGCGACAGGAGCACCAGCAACAGCAGGAACAGCAGGAATACAACGACAGTGAGCGTGGTAAAGAGAAAGATTGCGGCGACGCTGTGGGGATAGAGGAAATTCAATCGGAAGGCGTTGAGCGACGCCAGCACAAGAAGCAGTACGAGCGCTATCACGCCCAGCGCAGCGATGGTGGTGCGCTTGTGCTTCATGATTGGCATTCCAGCATTATAGGCGCTTGGCTGGTCAAATCTTTTTTGATAAGTTGCGCTGCTAAGGCAGCGAAAGAGATGGCCGCTCGGTCAGCTTCTATGCGAGCAATTCGCGGACAGGCTTCCAGCTTTTCTTCTGCGATTTCGCTACAGGCTCACAGGTGAGGACGCCTTCATAGGTATTGACGCCGTCGCGGATGCCATCATCTTCGAGGATCGCTGTCTTCGCGCCGCGATGCGCGAGTCGCATGACGTAGGCAAAGGTGGCGTTGGTCAATGCGAGCGTTGAAGTGTTGGGTACTGCGGCCGGCATGTTGGTCACACAGTAATGGACCACACCATTGACTTCGTAGGACGGCTTGCTGTGCGTAGTGGGCTTTGCTGTCTCAATGCAGCCGCCCTGGTCGATGGCCACATCGACGATAACTGCGCCCTTCTTCATCTTTGCGACCATCTCTTTGGTGACGATCTTGGGTGCGGCTGCTCCGGGAATGAGCACACCGCCAATGACGAGGTCGGCTTCCTGTACAGTGCGGGCGATGTTATAGGAGTTGGAGGCGAGGGTGAAGAGCTTGCCGTTGAAGATGTCGTCGAGTTCGCGGAGACGGTTGAGATTCAAATCAACGATGGTGACTTTTGCTCCCATGCCCACGGCGATCTTTGCCGCGTTGGTGCCAACGATGCCACCGCCGATGATGCATACATTGGCTGGAGGGACGCCGGGAACGCCGCCAAGCAGCAGGCCGCGTCCGCCCTTCTCCTTTTCGAGATACGATGCGCCGACCTGCACTGACATGCGTCCGGCTACCTCGGACATGGGAGTGAGCAGCGGCAGCGTTCCCGCCTTATCGCGAATAGTCTCATAGGCGATGCCGGTGACTTTCTTGCTGAGGAGCTGTTCGGTGAGATCGGGGACTGGCGCGAGGTGCAGGTAAGTGAAGAGCACGAGTCCTTCGCGGAAGAAGCCGTATTCTTTTTCGATAGGCTCTTTCACTTTCACGACCATGTCGGCTTTGCCCCAGACGTTATTGGCCGAGCCGACGATTTCCGCGCCAGCGGACTGGTACTCGTCATCGGTGAAGGCAGACAGCTCGCCGGCATGAATTTCGACGAGCACTTTGTGGCCCGCGTCTGTAAGCGCTTTTACGCCCGCGGGAGTAATGCCGACGCGGCTTTCGTGGTCTTTAACTTCCTTCGGTACTCCGATAATCATGCGTGTCGCTCCCTGGCACGAACTCTCTATCTTACAGCAGTGTGCAACCGCAACGGAGGGGCAACTGGATGCCATTATTCCTGGAGATGGCACGCAATGGCCACGCGAGAGATTACTAATGGCGGAAAAGTTGATTACCTTAGATAGCATCGAAAGAGTGAAAGCGATTATTAAAAGGTAGTTGCGAACCTGAATTTATGTGAAATAAACTAACCCGAAGGTAGAAAGAGCACTTCCTCCGCAGCATCGATTTGGGCCTGGTTTCTCCGGTTCGTATCTCCCCCTCAAAAATAGTGGTTGAACGTTGCCAAAGTTTAGGTGCAATTTACCTGATAAATTCAACCAGCGAGATTCCGTTGCACGTTAATTACGGCGTCTGCTGATTTTTCTCGAGGGCGTAGACATGAAGAACATTCTGAAGAAGTCACTCTTAGCAGCCGGACTCGCGCTTGCACTGGGCACCGTGGTCCAGGCAGCCCCTCTGCCTCCAACGCCAGCGCCGCCCAGAAAAGCTCCCGAGCTTGATCTCGGCCTGGCAATCAGCGGGATAGCTTTGGTTGCGGGCACACTTGTGGTCTTACGCTCACGCCGCAAAGCGTAAACCGGAGCACACTTCTGAACAGTTCTTTAGACAGCGCCTTGACCGGGAGCAACAAAGCCCAGTCAAGGGCGCTGACTGCCTTACCTCGCCATCTTCTGGGACGGCTGTGTTTCCTTGCTTGTGTTCTGGCGACTGACTGCATTCTGTCAGCTAGTTTCCCGCACGACATAGAGCTTTTTGGACCTGTCGCTCGTTTTGGCATTGTCGCTCTAGCGATGTTTATCGGGCTTGGGTATTCGAGCCTGAAGATACAGCGTGAGGATCTTCAGTTCGGCAGCAGATTATTCACGGTGCACATTGTTTGCGTTGTTGTTGTTGTATGCCTTGGCTACGTGACTGCGTCCCGCGGACTCAACGCTGCTTTCTCACATGCTGCACCTTTTGCCCTTCGCGCTGCACTCCTGTTGGGAATCGCATTACTCGCCCTGGCTTGTGTTCCGCTGCGAACCTGGATTCAGATAGTACGAATCACGAACCCATTGTGGCTCTATGCCTGTGGTGCTGGCTTCTTTGCAGCCATTTTGCGGAGCCCGCTCCAATCGCTCTGGGATGGGTCGCTTATCGATCGCGGGCGTATCTTGCAGGTGGCTGTATTCCACTCGGTGCATGCAATCCTTCGATTATTTCTACCTGATATTACGGTTGACCCAGCGAGTCTCGTGATCGGAACGCCACGTTTCGCAGTCATGATTGCGAAGGCGTGTTCCGGGATGGAGGGCCTCGGACTGATGATGGTCTTCACAATTGCCTGGCTTCTGTACTTCAGGAAGGAGGTCCATTTTCTACGAGCAATCTTACTTGTCCCCTTTGCTCTGGGATGCGTGTGGTCGTTTAATGTTGTGCGCATCTGCGCCATTGTTCTCATTGGCGACGCAGGTGCTCCAGACATCGCAATGGTAGGTTTCCACTCTCAGGCTGGTTGGATCGCCTTTACGCTCGTTGCGTTGGCCTTCTCGATGGCTACCCAGAGATTTTCCTGGATACGAAAAATGCCTCGCCCGGCTGCTGTTCATACTGGCGATCCCGCGAACGCGGATGTAAGGAGAGTGGTCGATGAGACTCGGGTCGCGGGAGAGTCTCCGGCAACCGCATCATATCTGGCACCGTTCCTCGCGATTTTGGCCGCTTCATTCATTTCCAGGGCGGCCTCGGGGCATTTCGAATGGCTTTACCCTTTACGCTTCTTCGCTGCTGCTGTGGCCATCTGGCGCTTCCGGCATGAATACAGAAAGCTTGATTGGCATTTTGGCTGGATGGCGCCCGTAGCTGGAGTGGCCATTTTCCTGGTGTGGGTTGCGCCGGTTTTGTTGTCGAATGGACGTTCGGCCAGCCTTCTGGAATCAGAGCTGATGGCTCTTTCCCCGGTTATGCGTTTTTCGTGGATTGGGTTCAGGGTTGCCGCTGCCGTAATCACGGTGCCTATCGCAGAGGAACTCGCCTTTCGCGGTTATCTGTCGCGCCGGATCATCAGTTCGGATTTTGCTGCAGTGCCTTTTTCCAGATTAACTGTGCTCTCGATTGGGCTTTCGTCAGCGGCCTTCGGGCTGATGTATGGTCAACACTGGATAGTCGGCATTCTCGCCGGCGTGGCTTATGCTGTCATAGTCAAGTGGAGAGGAAGAATTGGCGATGCCGTCATCGCACATGCCACCAGCAATCTGTTGCTGGCGGCATGGGTGCTTGTATGTGGTGACTGGGGCCTCTGGTAGCCGCCACAAATCGCCTTCCTTCAATCTATCTGCGCGCGCTGCAGTTTGTCGGAATAGTCGACATAGACTGATTTCCAGGTTGTATAGAAGTCGAGCGCGCCGGTGCCGCCCTCACGATGGCCATTGCCAGTCTGTTTGACGCCGCCAAAGGGTAGGTGGACTTCCGCGCCGATGGTGGGCGCGTTGACGTAGGTGATGCCCGCTTCGAGATCGCGCATGGCGCGATAGGCATGGTTCACATCGCGCGAGTAGAGCGCAGTTGAAAGACCGTACTGGATGCCATTGGCGATAGCCAACGCCTCGTCGAAACTGTCGCACTCAATCAGACTGACGACCGGACCAAAGACTTCTTCCTGCGCGATGCGCATCGTTGGCTTCACTCCAGCTAAGACGGTCGGGGCGAAGAAAGTTCCATTGGCGTAGGAGCCTTCCGTGAGGCGCGCGCCGCCGCAAAGAAGCTTTGCGCCTTCTTCCTGCGCGATTTTGCTGTATCTGGTTGAGGTCTCGATCTGCTGTTCGTTGATCTGCGGTCCCATTTCAATGGACTCGTCGAGGCCGTTGCCTACCTTGAGCGTTTTGGCGCGGGCCACGAGCTTTTCGGTGAACTCAGAGGCAATCTTCTTGTGCAGAATGATGCGGCTCGTGGCGGTGCAGCGCTGGCCAGCGGTGCCGAATGCTCCCCAGACGGCACCGTCTAACGCCAGGTCGAGGTTGGCATCGTCGAGGACGATCATGGCGTTCTTGCCCCCCATTTCGAGGGAACAGGGCTTGAAGTTGGCAGCCGCGGTCTGGCCGACAATGCGGCCTACTTCCGAAGATCCAGTAAATGACACAGCGCGTACGCCAGGATGCGAGACGATGGGTGCTCCGGCGTCGGGGCCGAATCCGGTAACGATGTTTACGACACCTTTAGGCAGGCCCGCGTCGATGAGCGTCTGGACGAGGTTGAAGGTCGAAAGCGGCGTGTCTTCTGCGGGCTTGATAACGCAGGTGTTACCGCAGACGAGCGCGGGGAAGAGCTTCCACGAGGGGATCGCCATGGGGAAGTTCCAGGGCGCGATCATGCCGCAGACACCGACCGGCATGCGCACAGACATGGCGAACTTGTCTTGCAACTCTGAGGGCGTGGTCTGGCCGAAAAGACGGCGTCCCTCACCAGCCATGTAATAGGCGGTGTCGATGGCCTCTTGCACGTCGCCGCGCGTTTCGGCAATGACCTTGCCCATCTCTCGGGTCATTTCCTGTGCGTATTGCTCCTTGCGCTGTTCAAGAAGCTGGCCAGTGCGGTAGAGGATTTCGGCGC
Source organism: Alloacidobacterium sp. (assembly GCF_035631355.1). Classification (NCBI taxonomy): domain Bacteria; kingdom Pseudomonadati; phylum Acidobacteriota; class Terriglobia; order Terriglobales; family Acidobacteriaceae; genus Alloacidobacterium; species Alloacidobacterium sp. The sequence continues at coordinate 34,229 of NZ_DASQIX010000037.1, read as the reverse complement.
GCTTGGGAGCGGGGACGATCCGCCATGTCTTATAGGCTTCTGAAGCAGCTTCGACGGCGGCGTCTACATCGTCTGCGCTGGAAGATTGGAACTCGCCGATGACGTCGTTTTTGTCGGCAGGATTAATGTTCAGAAAGGTCTTGCCGGATTTTGCAGCGACCCATTCGCCGCCGATGAGGTTTTTGTAGAGTTTGTGAGACATGAATTCTGCTTTCGTGAATGCGGAATAAGCCAAACCAGAAAGGATACAGGATGGTGCGAAAGGCTGCACTCGACATGGAGGATGCATCGTGAAGATTATGGAAGTGTAATAGATCCCAAGAAAAACCTAAGAATTCCACCTGCTCCTTCGGTGCAGTAATTGCCGCATGGCCTTACAATAAGTGAAGTCCCTTAAATAAAGCATTTCTTCATGTCATCGAACGGTTTTTCTTCGCGCTCTTCGCGGTCGCACGGCGTGCGCTCGCTGTTCAGTGTTTTTTCCAGTGATCTGGCCATTGATTTAGGCACTGCCAACACGCTCGTCTATGCCCGGGGCAAGGGCATTGTGGTGAATGAGCCCTCGATTGTCGCCATCAATAAAAATACGGGCGAGGTCGAGGCCGTGGGCAAAGAGGCCAAGGAGATGCTGGGCCGCACCCCCGGCAACATCGTCGCCATCAAGCCGATGAAGGATGGCGTCATTGCCGACTTCAAAGTCACGGAAAAGATGCTGAACTACTTCATTCAGAAGGCGCACAACCGCAAGATGCTGGTGCATCCGCGCATCGTGATCGGCGTACCCTCTGAAATTACGCAGGTGGAAAAGCGCGCGGTTGAGGATTCGGCGTACCGGGCCAAGGCGAGCGAGGTGTTTCTCGTCGAGCAGGCCATGGTGGCCGCGATTGGCGCAGGTCTGCCGATTACCGAGCCTTCGGGCAACATGGTCGTTGATATCGGCGGCGGAACGACCGACATTGCCGTGATTTCGCTGGCCGGCATTGTTTATTCGCGCTCGGTGCGCATGGCCGGCAACCAGATGGACGAGGCGGTGATGAACTACCTCAAGCGCAAATACAATCTGTTAATTGGCGAGCGCACTGCGGAGCAGATCAAGCAGGAAATTGGGTCGGCGTATCCACTGGACAAGCCGTTGACCATGGAGATCAAAGGCCGGAACCTGATCGAGGGCGTGCCCAAGACCATCACCATTGACGACAGCGAAATTCGCGAGGCGTTGGGCGAGTGCATTTCGACCATCATGAATGCGATCCGCGTGGCGCTCGAGCGGACGCCGCCCGAGCTTTCCGCCGACATCAGCGACCGCGGCATTGTGCTGACCGGCGGTGGAGCGCTCATCAAGAACCTTGACAAGCGCATTCGCGAGGAAACCGGCCTCCCGGTTTCGATTGCGGATGATCCGTTAGCCAGCGTGGTTCTGGGCACGGGAAAAATGCTCAGTGACTTCCGTTTGCTGCGTAAGATCAAGATTGACTAGTTGATTAGTTGTGACTTATCACGCAAACGGTTCACAATATTGAGCATCAGGCATCAGTGCCATGGAATCCTTCTTTAGCCGTTACAAGAACGCCCTGGTCCTGATTGTGGTGCTTCTGGCGCAGGTAATCGGGGTCGCCATCCAGGTGCGCCGTCCGCTGCCCAAAGAACACGCGCAGCCGGACGCGGGTGGCGTGCGCCTGATCCGGTACTGGGCGATCAATCTGGTGTCGCCGCCGGAGCGCTTCGTGCATTGGATGGGCGCAGGCATTATCGGCGTCTGGGACAACTACCTCGATCTCATCCACGTTCGGCAGCAGAATAAAGACCTTCAGGCGGAGATTGATCGCCTACGTATTGAAGAAGGCGGCATCGTAGAAGATGCGCGTCAGGGACAGCGTCTGCAGCAACTGCTAGCTTTTAAAGAGAAATACGTCTACAAGACGCTTCCCGCGCAAATTATCGGCACGTCGGGCTCGGAGCAGTCGCGCATCCTCTCCATTAACAAAGGATCGAAGGATGGCGTGGGCGTGGATATGCCGGTCATAACGCCGGACGGCATCGTCGGGCGGGTTCGCGAGGTCTTTCCTCATTCCAGCCAGGTGCTTGAAATTTCAGACCCGACCAGCGGCGCAGGCGTGATTCTCGCCACGACGCGCATTCGCGGCATTCTGCGGGGCAATGGACTGGGCCAGCCGCAGGTGGTCAACATCATGCCGGACGAGCGCATCAAGACGGGCGAGCCGGTGATTACCAGCGGCGGCGACCAAATTTTTCCGCGCGGAATGGCGGTCGGGGTGGTGGACCGCGTGGTTCCCGATCCCGATCATGATCCTCTGGTCGATGTCCTGATCCGCCCCGCCGCGAACCTTTCACAACTGGATGAGGTCCTGGTAATTACCAACATGGGTGACCAGGTCACGCCGAACCAGAAGCTGGACATGATGCAGAGCGAGGCGGCGGCGGACGCCCAGCAGCTTAAAGCGTCAGAGATTCTGGCGGAGCGGCTGCCGAGCCGTATTGATCCGGACGCGCCGCAGACCGACGATGAAAACAGCGACGACTCGGCGGATGCCGAGGGCGAGGGGATTGCCCGGCCCATGCGGCCTCCAGCAGCGCTGCATCCTGACCGCTTCACTCCGAATACGACGCCTGCGGCAGATACTCTGACACCGGGTGCGCGGCTTGCGCCACAATCGGAAGGCACAGGCACTACAACCGCAGCCGTAGCAAAACCGCATGCAGCCACGCCTTTAAGCAGCGCTGCCAACAGCGACGGCGATACAACGGAGACCGCCACTGTTATGCCGAAGAAGAAAGCGCCTGAGGTGGTTCCTGATGATGGAAGTCGTCCGCCGACCACCATGGCAATGCGGCCCGCTGCTTCAACGCCGACAACTACGCTGCCGGCAGTTTCGTCTGCCAGCGGCAGCGAAACGAATCCGGCTACGCATGTTGCGATTCCACGTCCAGCAATAGACGCAGAACAAAACACGGCTGCCCCTCCTGTGGTGAAGACGAGGGTGATCACGGACGGACCGCTGCCATCGGGCGCGAAGAAGACAACTCCACCGACGGCCTCGGCGCTTAATCCGCAGCCGCACGTTCCCACAACGCAGGCTCAGAAGGCTCCGGGGACGCCAACGGTTCAGCATAAAGGGCCTGAGCTGGTTCCCGATGACGGCAGCCGTCCACCGCCGACTATGCTGGTGAAACCAAAACCGCAGCCCCAGCAGACAGTCCCTGTGCAGCAGCCACCCCAGGGAGACATGCAATAAATGGCCAGACTCATTGCCGCCTCGCGTCATGAAGTCGAGGTCCAGCCTTATCCGCTGATCGTATTTATTCTGGCGCCGCTGCTGGCCCTGGGACTGCAGTCGTTTGTCTCGCTACATTTTCAGCGCTTCGATATTCTTGATCTGCCGCTGCTGGTAACCATCTATTTTGCTATCACGCGACGGAATCCAGTTACCGGAACGATAGCCGGCGCAATCATCGGCATCGCGCAAGACGCGCTCACACGGCAGCCTCTGGGCATCTTTGGCATCTGCAAGTCAATCATCGGATATCTTGCGGCTTCTCTGGGCGTGCGCATCGACACGGAAAGCCATCTCACGCGGGCCCTGCTCACTTTTGGCTTCGTTTTTCTGCACAGCGGAATGTACTGGCTGCTGGTGCGGCGTCTGTTGGCGCAACCCTATGTCTGGAGCTGGGTGCACGAGCTGATTCGCGCGCTGATAAATATGGTGGTGGGAGTGATCCTGTTTGCGCTGCTCGATCTTGCCAAGCAGAAGGAATACTAGCGCGTGATTCGGGTCCTTAAACGGTTTGCTGTCATCCTCTGCCTATTTCCACTGATGGCTCATTCCCAGACGAGCAGCGGCGCTGAAGATCGCGCTTATTCCATTACGGTGATGCAGCGGCTGGCCGATCCAGTGCTGACGGCGCTTGCCGCAAACCGCCTGAAGCAAACCATGCCGGTTGAGGGGCCTCCAGACCGCGCGGCGTATACGCATCTTGAGGTGCTGGCAAGATTGCTTTCAGGCATGGCTCCATGGCTAGAGCTTGGACCGGACAACAGTCATAAAGGTCGGTTGCGTGTGCGGTATATCAAGCTGGCGGTGACTGGAATCGGGAATGCTACCGATCCGAAATCGCCGGATTACATGAATTTCAGCAAAGGCCAGCAGCCACTGGTGGATACCGCATTTCTGGCGCTGGCTCTATTGCGCGCGCCAAAGCAGCTCTGGGGAAACCTCAATCCAGCACAGCGCGCCAATGTGGTCGCTGCCTTCAAGTCGAGCCGGGTCATCCGTCCTCCGCAGAACAACTGGCTGCTGTTCAGCGCGATCATTGAAGCGGCGCTGTGGGAGTTCACCGGCGAGTGCGACATGCAGCCCATTGAGACCGCCGTGGACCAGCACATGGCCTGGTACAAAGGTGACGGCGTCTACGGAGACGGAGCGCACTTCCACTGGGACTATTACAACAGCTATGTCATTCATCCCATGCTGCTTGAGGTACTACGGGTGTGCGCTGCAAAGCAGCATCCGCTGGGCAAGCTGTACGACGAGGAACTGGCACGGGCGCAAAGATATGCGGTGATTGAAGAACGCCTGATTGCGCCGGACGCGACGTTTCCTGTGCTCGGGCGATCAAGCGCCTACCGGTTTGGCGCGTTTCAGGTGCTTTCTGAGATGGCGCTGATGCATAAGCTGCCTGCGTCGCTTGATTCGGGTGCGGTGCGGTCGGCGCTGACGGCTGTTATCAGGAAGATGATCGAGGCGCCGGGGACGTTCGACGCCCACGGATGGCTGCAGATTGGCGCTGTTGGGCATCAGCCTTCCATCGGGGAAGGGTATATTTCAACCGGAAGTCTGTATCTTTGCGCGGTTGGCCTGCTTCAGCTTGGGCTGCCGCCGGACGATCCTTTCTGGACTGTGCCAACGCGCGACTGGACGCAGAAACGTATCTGGGCTAGCCAGGACGTTTCAACCGACCATGCCATCCCGAATTGATTCGATGAAGCGGATTGGTAACGCGCCGGAAACAGCGCAAGCGCGCGTTTTGCGGGTATTCTAGAAGCAGGTTTCGCAGTAGTGTCCATGCTCAATCGGGAAGAAAAGCTACCAGGTTTCAAGCTGACGGTCATCCAATATGGAATCGTCGGGATTCTTCTGGTGCTGGTTTTCGGCCTGTGGCGGCTCCAGGTCATCGGCGCAGAGAATTATCACGCGCTGGCCGAGGCCAACCGCATCCGGAAAGTACCGATTCTTGCTCCGCGCGGCAAGCTCTTTGATCGCGAAGGACGATTGCTGGTCGATAACTATCCTTCCGTCTCATGTTATCTGGTGCGTGAGCAGGGCCACGACTACATCGGCGATCTGCCGATGATCGCGCGTGGGCTGAACATGACGGTGGACCAAATCCAAGCGATTCTTAAGAAGTATCGCACCGCGCCGAAGTATCAGCCATTGCCGCTCAAGCAGGACATCACTCCGGATGAGCAGGAGTTTATCGAAGCGCACCGGGATGACTTTCCCGAACTGGAAACGGTTGAGGAACAGCGGAGGTTGTATCCGAAAGACGGATTTGCCGCGCATCTGATCGGGTATGTTGGCGAAGTCAGCGAAGACATGCTCAACAATCCGCAATATGCCTACTATGAGCCGGGTGACGTTGTGGGCAAATCGGGCGTCGAGCAGTCATACGATGCCATCCTGCGCGGGCAGGACGGTTCGCAGGACGTAATCGTTGACAGCCACGGCAGGGAAGTGGGCAAGCTGGGAACGGAACATGCCGTTCCGGGCAAGAGCCTGAAGCTGACGATTGACGTTGACATCCAGCGCGCAGCCGAAAATGCGCTGGGCGACCGCAACGGTGCGATCATCGCCATGGATCCACATACGGGTGAAGTGCTGGCGATGGTCAGCCGTCCGTACTTCGATCCAAATGATTTTGCCGTTCGCATTGGGCGCGATGAGTGGAACAAGCTTGTCACCGATCCAGAACATCCGCTGCTTAACAAGGCCATTCAGGCGCAACTCGCGCCGGGTTCAACATTCAAGATCATTATGGCTGCAGCAGGTCTGGAAGAAGGCGTGGCGCAGGATATGAAGGTGCACTGCTCGGGCGGCGTCAGCTTGTTCGGGACTTATCAGAAGTGCTGGGTGCACAGTGGGCATGGCGAGGTCAACATCAGCAAAGCTATTTATCAATCCTGTGACGTTTTCTTTTACACGCTGGCGGCCCGGTTGGGGATTGAGAAGATCGCCAAATGGGCCCATGCGTTTGGCATCGGTGAGAAGACCGGAATTGACCTGCCGAACGAAGCGTCCGGCACTATGCCTTCAGAAGAGTGGAAGATGCGCGTCTTCCATCAGCGATGGTATCCCGGCGAAGTGACTTCGGTTGGTATCGGCCAGGGCGCGGTGACGGCTACGCCGGTGCAGATGGCGAGGGCGATTTCCGGGATTGCCTCGGGCGGGGCCTTCAAGCGCCCTCATGTTGTGTTTCCCGATGAGTTGCCGGCGGACTACAGGAAAGCGATGTATGACACTTTCTCCGGTTCGGGAGACAAAATAGTGCCTCTCGATTCTGCGAGCTGGGAGACGATTACCGATGCGATGGCGCTGGTGCCGACTCCAACCGGCACTGATGCGAGCGCGCACCTTGATGGCATTGACTTCGCCGGCAAAACAGGCAGCGCCCAGACGATGAGCAACGCCTTGGCCGCGCGTCTCGGTCATGCCCATTCCATGAAAGACAATGCCTGGTTTGTTGGCTTTACGCCGCGACGTAATCCGGACATCGTGGTCTGCATTTTGTTCGAAGCTGGCGAGCACGGAAAGCTGGCTGGGCGTCTGGCTGCTCGCGTGATCGAAGCTTATGTGAATAAGCAGCGACGCCTGGAAAATAATCTCATCGCCAAAGCTCCAGCGAAGGTGGATGTCGGCGCACTTTGGGACAATCCCATCGATCCGAAGATTTTTGGCGGCAAGCAGGTTGTGAAACCTAAAGGTGATCAGGCAGAAATGTGGGGCGGGCATTTTTATCTGACCGTACCGCCGGTGAAAACCAGCACTGTAGCGGCAGCGATGTCGCCGGTGAATTAAGATGCGGCGTCTTATTACATTTCGTGATTTTGACTGGACCCTGCTCGGGTTTGTGATGGTTCTTTCCATCATCAGCATTCTCGAGATCTACAGCGCAACGCTGCATACCAAGTTTGTCGGCTTTCACAAGATGCAGATGCTCTGGCTGCTCAGCGGGCTGGCGGCGATGTTCATCTTTTCCGTCATCGACTATCACATCCTGGTGGACTTCATTCACTGGATTTACGGCTTCTGCGTAGTGTCTCTGGTTGCCGTGCTTGCGGTTGGGACAAAAGTGCTGGGCGCGCGGCGCTGGATCAAGCTGCCCGGAGGCATTCACTTTCAGCCCTCGGAATGGGTGAAATTAGTGCTGATTGTGGCCGTTGCACGCTATTTTGTCGGCCTCTCAGGACGGGAACTGTCCTGGAAGGACATCTTCAAAGCGATGGCGATGGTCGGCGTGCCCATGCTGCTGGTACTGAAGCAGCCTGATCTGGGTACTGCCCTGACTTACTCCCCGATCTTGATCGTTGGGCTGTTCCTGGGCGGAATTGACTGGAAGAAGGCGGGAATCATTCTGCTGGTTGGGCTGCTGGCGGTTGGCGTGGTCTGGAAGAGCGGCAAGGTCCTCAAACCATACCAGAAAGCCCGTCTTACCAGCTTTATGAATCCCGACAACGATCCGCAGGGTACCGGTTACCAGATTCGCCAGTCGCTGATTGCAGTGGGTGATGGCGGCGTTTTTGGACGCGGGGCGACGAAGGGAACGCAGACACAGGGCGACTTTCTGCCGATTCCGTATACAGACTTTATTTTTGCCGCGTTCTGCGAGGAACACGGCTTTATCGGCGCGATGGTTGTCTTGCTGCTATACTTTTTGATATTGATGCGTTTGATTCAAAACGCTCAAACAGCCGCGGACCTGCCAGGAACGCTCATTGTGATGGGCGTGGTGGCCGTTTTGATCTTTCAGATCGCGGTCAACATCGGCATGGTGATCGGGCTGATGCCAGTCACCGGAATTCCTTTACCGTTAATGAGTTACGGCGGATCTTCGGTGCTGTTCACGTTTCTGGCTCTGGGCATGGTGATGAATGTCCGCATGAACCGTTTCGTGAACTGAAGGCGAACAGTTTTAGTAGCCCTCCCGCCTGGGTGCGGGACTGAATTTAGGAAGTTTAAGGAATTTAACTATTTAGCCGGCCGTGGTGGATCACCGGGCCGGTCAGGATCAGGAATGAGCGCGCTGAGACGGGTAACGGCCCCGCCGATTGAATTGGTTGAAGCGGTCACAAACTCTTTGCGCCCGGACTATTTCCCGGAAAGTCTTCCGAATATATCCCATCTCTTTGACGGACCTCCGCCTGGGCGCGAGCAGTCCTTAAAAACCTTGTGGATACCGGTCATCTCTCCGTCATCTCTGGTCTCGTCCGGTTTTCCGGTTTGATCTGCCTCGTCAGCTGAGAGAGGCAGTATGTCAAAGGAAATATGCATTTCAAGCACGCCGCATGAGACGCGGCTTGCGATTTTAGAAGACGATCAGCTCGCGGAAATCTACTACGAGCGCGAAAACGAATATACCCTTGCGGGTTCCATTTACAAAGGGCGCGTCACGCGGGTTCTGCCGGGGATGCAGTCGGCGTTTGTCGATCTCGGTCTCGAGCGCGACGCGTTTCTCTACGTCACCGATTTTCTGGAGGAGCAGGAAGACTCCGCCGACTTCGAGCGCATTGGCGGTCCGCAGCAGCCGCAGCGCGAGCAGCGTCGGACGGCACAGCCTGCGCACGAAGAGGAATCTGAACGCGCGGAAGAGACGCATGCACGCGAGCAGGATCCTAATGAGCGCTCTCCGGAAGGAACTCGCCGCTGGCGTGGGCGTCGTGGCCGAAGGGGCCGTGATGGCCGTCCGCAGCATTCGCGGGAAGGCAACTCGCACATTGAATCGCCCGAGGCGATTGAGGAAAGCATTTCAGCCGAGCCAATTATTCTGCCAGAGCATGGCGCTCCGGGCGGTATTCCGGCATCGAGTTTTGCGGCGCCGCCAGTCCACGTAGCCAGTCCAACTCTGCTTCCCGGTGAATCGCTGTCGAAGTATGGCGGTCAGCCTGCGGCGAATGAATCGAAGGCATCTATAGCGGCTGCTCCCGTAAAGACAAGTGTCACGTCAAGGCCTTCCACTTTGATCGAAGGCCCGATTGACTGGGACGGCGGTCTATTGCTTCCCGGTGAGTCGCGGTCCCGGTGCGGTCGTCGTGAAGAAGCAGGTGTTCCTGCCGGGGAAGCTGCAGCCGTTGTTCCGCCAGTGCCCGCTGTCAATGAAGAGGAGGCGCGCGAGGCATTTCCCGAGGCGGCTGAACCAGAATCCGCCGTTGAAGCTGTGGTCAAGCCGGAGCACGAAGTTTTGCCGGAATCAGCTGTTGCCGAGGCAGCGCCTGTAGTTCATGAAGCAGACACTCATCCGGAAACGGTTGAAGAAGTGCACGAGTATGAGCCAGAACACGCTTCAGCTTCGCATCGCGTAGATGCGGCAGCGCCCAGTGAATATCGGCTTTCCAGCGCTGTCGAAGAGCCAGCACTCGTGGAAGAAGCGGCGCATGTTGCGGAACCAGATCACGAAACACAGCATGAATCCACATCTGTAACTGAGACAGTTGCAGAGGAAGCAGCCACTCCAACGGTTTCAGAGCCCGCATTTTCTGTTGAGTATCAGGAAGAAGAAACAGCGGAGCAACCCGCAGAGGCCGCCGGCACTGCGCCAGCCGAAGTTGAGACTGATTCCGAAAATGACCGCAAGTTTGCTCCGGGCACAGGGCTTCTGGAAGAAGAGGTCATTGACGAAGAGGAGTACGACTTTGAGCCGATCCACGCGCATGCCGACGAGCATGATCTGGAGGAACTCGAAGAGCAGACCATCGACCACGCCATCAATGGCGCTGATCTCGGCGCGATCGTGCGCGATATGCACATCAATCAGAGGTTAAATTTTGGCCCTGAAGGCGCGCTTGCCGAGCAGGCAGCGGCAGAAGAAGAGCAGGCGTACGCGGAAGAGCTCGATGAGGGAGAAGAGCTGGAAGAAGCGGGTGAGGATGAAGTTTCCGCAGATGCCCAGGCTTCGCCGGAGCAGTCTGAACAGGAAGGCCGCCGGCAGGATTATCGTGATCGCCGCCGCAGCGGTCGTGGACGGCATGGACGCCGACGTCCGGGTGGAGGGCCGCGTCGGGCTTCAGCGCAGGTCACCGACCTTCCGGTTATTACCGAGTTGCTGAAGCCGGGGCAGGAAATTCTCGTACAGATTGCCAAGGAGCCAATAGCCAAGAAGGGCGCGCGCATTACCAGCCACATTGCGCTGCCGGGGCGTTTTCTGGTCTTTATGCCGACCGTCAATCATGTCGGCGTGTCGCGCAAAATCTCTTCCGATGAAGAGCGTCAGCGCTTGAAGCGGATCCTGATCAGCGAGAAGGGAACCGCCGCCGGAGGATTCATTGTCCGTACGGCTGCCGCTTCCGCCAGTGAAGACGAGCTGCGCGCCGATCTCCGTTTCCTGATTAGCTTATGGAACGACATTAAGCAGCGCTCGGATGACGGCAAAGCGCCAGCGCTGATCTATCACGATCTCAACCTTGTTGAGCGTGTGATGCGCGACCAGGTAAGCGACAACTTCTCGACCATCTGGGTGGACAGCGAAACGGAATACGAGCGCGTGGTTCGCTTTCTGAATCGCTTCCAGCCATCGCTGGTGCGGCGAGTGAAACTCTACACGAAAGAAACGCCGCTCTTTGAGCAGTTCGGCATTCAGGACGAGATTACCAAGGCGCTACGCTCGAAAGTCTGGCTCAAGTCCGGCGGATCAATCGTTATCAACCAGACAGAAGCGCTGGTCGCTATCGACATCAATACCGGGAAATACGTCGGCAAAACGGCGCGCCTGGAAGACACCATCCTGAAGACGAACCTCGATGCCATCCCGGAAATCGTTCGCCAGATTCGTCTGCGCGATCTGGGTGGGATTATCGTCATCGACTTCATTGACATGGATGAGCGCAAGAACCGTCATAAGGTAATGCAGGCGCTGGAAGAAGCGCTGAAGGCCGACCGCGCGCCGTCAAAAGTGCTGCAGTTTAACGACTTTGGTCTGGTCGCCATTACCCGCAAACGCGTGAAGCAGTCACTCGAGCGGACGCTGAGTGTGCCTTGCGAAATCTGCCAGGGTACGGGCATGGTGAAGAGTCCAATGACAGTTTGCAACGAAATTTACATCGAAATGCGCAAGATGCAGAAGCACTTGGAGCGCAACGACGTGCTGTTGCGCGTGCATCCTGAGGTGGTGAAGACACTGAAGGCGAACAACGCGCGCTGGTTGAATGAGATGGAAGAGATGATTAGCAAGACCATCATCGTCAAGAGCGATCCGGCGCTCCATCCAGAGCAGTTCGATATTCATTAAGAAAATAAAATCAGAGTGCCTGCTTTTCTATGCGAAGGAAGGCAGGCGCCTTTTTTTGGCCAAATGCATCATCTGCCGAATCAAAAGCGTCCGAATGGTGTTCTTAGTAACAAAGGGGTAAACCCACGAAGCCCCAATTTTTTGTTCTTTGAGGGATGTATGGTGTTTAGGTGTAGCCCTTCGCGCAATTTATCGCGTTCTTTCGCCATTGTGATAGTTGCCTTTGCTTTGGCGTCGCTGCCAATCATCGCTAACGCCCAGGACGATACGCATGGGGCCGTCAGCTCATCGGATGACAACAAGTCCTACCTCGCTGGCGAAGACATTGACGGCGCATCGCTGGCAGCCGCTCCGAATCCATCGCCCACGCCGCAGTATGGGCAGACCAACCGGTATCCGGCTTATGAAAACAGGTGGAGCAAGATCGCATTTGAAGCTGGCGGTGGATTCAACGCGCCGGTAAGCGACGCCACTACCTTCTCCACTTATGGCTACAACCTGACTCTTGGCGCAGGTTGGAATTTCAACAAAATATTCGGGGCCCTGATCGAATATCAGTATCTTCGCGATAAGATCCCCGGCGCGACTCTGGCTGCGGTTGGAGCGCCCGGTGGTTATACAGGCGTGTGGTCATTCACGATTGATCCTGTGGTCAACCTGCCAACCACAGGTAGTTTCGGAGCGTATTTCACTGGCGGCGGCGGCTTCTACCGCAAAGTGGTGACATTCACCACGCCAGTGCCAGTGCTGTATTGCGACTATTTTGGCTTTTGCTTTATTGGCTCCGAGAATGCCGTGATCGGCCACTTCTCCAGCAACCAGGGAGGCATGAACATAGGCGGAGGACTGACTTGGAAAGCATTTGGCCCTGATGGCAAGGCCAAGCTCTTTGCCGAGGCGCGCTACCTGTGGGTCGATTCGCCTTCGGCATCGGCCACGCAGCAGGGTACCGGAACATTCACGACGATTCCTGTGACCATTGGCATCCGCTGGTGAGATTGGCTTTCTAATTTTTCGCGAGGGTGGAAGTGATTTCCACCCTTTTTCTTCTACCAGCCAAGGCCAATCTGGCGCAGGCGCAGCAGTCCGCCACACAAAACTGCCAGTGGTGGAATGATGGTGAGCACCATCAGATAATAGACCGGCTGCTTCCCCTTCATCTGCAATGCAGAGAGCGCACTCAGGAGCAGCACCGCCAGCGCCAGCATGAGCGCATGGACCAGCGGATTGCCTTGCGAGTAGCGGGCTGTCACATATCCACCGAGTAGCGAACAGGCGAGGCCAGTGCCGACATTCACCGCCATAATGAATGGATCTGGGGGTGCATCATCGCGCGTCAGGCTGGGAGCGAAGCGCTTGAGCAGCGCGGTGACGATTCCCATCAGCCCAACGATAGTAACGAAGCCAGCGAAAATCGCCAGGAAGGAATGGACGATCTGCATAATTATTTGCGCATGGCCTTTTCTACAGCGCCAACTTCTTTCGGCAACGCGCAAGTCAGGCATTCCAGCTTTCCGTCGGGATTTGCATAGAAGACATCTTCGATGCGCACGCCGATTTTTTCTTCGGGAATATAGATGCCCGGCTCAATCGTGAAGACAGTTCCGGGTTTGATGGGCTGCGAGTAGTCGTAAGGATCGTGCACATCAATACCGACTGAATGGCCGATGCCGTGGATGAAGTACTTGCCTATCGGGTCACCGTGAAGGTCCTTGCCATGCGCGTTCATATAGTTGAAGGCGATAGTGTCGAGCGAGTCGGCGAACTTGTGTTGCGGGTCGTTGAGATGTGATTTGCCGGCAACGAAGCCATCAATCGCGGCCTGTTGCGCTCCCAGAACAATGTCATAAATTTCACGCTGTCGCGCGCTGAAGTGTCCGCTGACCGGGACAGTGCGCGTAATATCCGATGCATACATCGAGTATTCGCCTGCCGCGTCGACGACGACTACGTCGCCAGACTGCATGGTTTGGCTGTTTTCAGAGTAGTGAAGTTCGGTTGACTTCTCTCCAGAACCGACAATTGGCGGATAAGAAGGACGCTTGCAGCCGTTTTCCATCAGCTTTTCAACGATGATGCCATTGACAGTGCGTTCTTTCTGCCCGGGATGCACCGACTTCATCATGGCGAACTGTGCCTGTACTGACGCGTCGGATGCTTTGTGAAGCAGCGTCATTTCACCTGCGTCTTTGATCTCGCGCAACTGGGAGACAGGTCCACGCACATCCGCGAATGGCGATGGATCATTTCTGCCAAGAGTCGTGGCTATCCAGAGCGTAAGCGCCTTTGCCTGCTCTGAATCAGATTGCAACCAGAGGTGATTCATGACCGCCCGACTCTCAGCGGCCAACTGATTGATGGTGAGCGGAAGATCGGTCATCGGCTTTACTTCATCGACGCCTGTGACTTGCGGCGCATCGGGTGTTGCGGCATCGAGCTTTTTGCCTGTGTAGAGTTCCATGCGCAGGTTGCGTGTTGGCAGGAAGAGGATTTCGCGGTAAGGGCGCGCAGGGTGGGAACCTTCTGCGGCTACAGGAGCCTGTACCAGCAGCGCGGCGCCGGGTTCATTCCATCCTGTGAGGTAGTAAAAGTCTTCATCCTGCCGGTATTCCAGATATTCGGCTGACGGCTCGTCAGCGGCGAAGAGGACAGCAATGCCGCCGTTCAGTTTTCCGGCGAGAGCGACGCGACGAGCATGATAATCGGCGTTTGGCTGGCGGTCGAGGGCATGTGCTGTGAATACAAGCATAAACAACATGCCTGCCGCAAGAATTGCTGTGCGAATCGGGCGTGCTTTCACGATGTTCTCCCGCGAATAAGTTTCAGGATGGCGAGCAGATGATGGCCTTCGTGGACCAGAAAGAAATCAAGCCATTCAATCAGAGTCAGTTCGCCCAGCGTTGAATGTACACCGATGCGATGAACCTGGTCAGGGCTGATCTTTTCAAGCATCTCAATCAAGGCTGATCGTTGCGCCGTCCATCGTGTCTCGATCTCGCTTAAAGGAAGACCGACCCAATTTGACCATTCCGCGTCCGTTTCTGCTGTGTATGAGACGAGGGCAGGTTTCTCTTCCTTCAGGATTCTCTCGATGCGGGAAAGGTATGTTTCCTGATGGCGAGCGAGGTGCGCAAAATGCTCGCGTGCGCTCCATTTATGCGGAATCCGATTCTCGAACTTCTCAGAGCCGAAGTCCCGCAAGGCGCGTTGCAATAATTCGCGTTGCCGGCTGAGATGATCGATTTGTGATTGCACAACTGTCATTTCTACACCCCGACAGGATACGGTTTCGGCGATGACTCCTCGAAGTTCGCGCCTGAACGCCAGCGTTCAAAGCGGCCTTGCAGCAGCGAGAGCAGTCCCGTATACCAGTAGCCGACGACAAACAGCAGCAGAAACGGCACAGTGAAGTAGTTCTCATTGCTGATGGCGTACCAGATGGTCAGCGCGAAATAGCAGCCGATGAGCAGCTCGATCCAGGGGACGATGCCGAGACGCTTGCGATACTTTGCCGCCTTTGATTTTTCGCCGCGCTTCAGGACACGGTATTTTGGCGTGCGCTTGAACGCGCTCTGGATGCCGAGCAGCGCTTCGAGGACGGCTTTTGTATTCGTAACTGTCAGTCCGATGCCGAGCGACATGAGAAATGGCAGATAAAGAAACGTCTTGAGCCATTTCTTTGGGAACAGCTCTTTCTGTGATACCAGATAAAACGACGAGATCGAGAAGGTCGACGCCATGAAAAGCGGGAAGTCGATGAGCAGCATCTGGAACCATCCCTGATAGAAGCGGATGACCATAGCAGGCATCAACAGCGTCGAGAGCACGATCATCAGCGGGTAGCTGATGTTGGCCGTGAGGTGATACCAGGCCTCGATTTTGGTATGAAACGGCGCATCGCTCTTGAAAACTCTGGGTAGGATTTTTTTCGAGGTCTGAATCAGCCCCTTCGCCCAGCGCGCTTGCTGGGTTTTGAAGGCCGTCATTTCGATCGGAACTTCCGCCGGGCACTCGATATCTTGCAGGTATTTGAAACGCCAGCCCTTGAGTTGCGCTCGGTAACTGAGGTCAGTGTCTTCAGTGAGCGTGTCATGCTGCCAGCCGCCTGCTTCGGGAATGACACAAGCGCGCCACATGCCCGCCGTCCCGTTGAAATTAAAAAAGACGCCGCAGCGCGATCGTCCGCCGTGCTCCAGTACAAAATGGCCGTCGAGCAGGAGGGCCTCAATCTGCGTAAGGAAGCTGTAGTCGCGGTTCAGGTGCGTCCAGCGTGTTTGCACCATGCCCACATCCGGCTCGGCGAAGTGGTGGATGACCTGCATCAGCCAGTCGCGCGGCGGAACGAAATCGGCGTCAAAGATGGCGACGAACTCGCCTTTAGCGGTCTTCAGGCCGTTGTCGAGCGCTCCGGCTTTGAAGCCATGTCGGTCAGTCCGATGAATGTAGACGATGGGATGCCCAACGGCCTGGTACTGCTCGACGATTTTGCGCGCCACGTCTTTGGTTTCGTCGGTTGAGTCGTCGAGCAGTTGAATTTCGAGCAGCTCGCGCGGATAGTCGAGATTGCAGCATGACTCGATGAGGCGGTCAATGACGAATTGCTCATTGAAGATGGGCAGTTGCACCGTGACGCGCGGCAATTGCTCAAAATGCTTTGGCGGCGCTTTGGCGGCGTTCTTGCGGTGCTTGTAATAAAGATAGACGAGTTGGTAGCGGTGCATTCCGTAGAACGCCAGAATGATCATCACCACGAAGTAGGGAATAAGCAGCGCTGTATCGAACAAGTTCCAGCGATAGAGATGCTCGAAGGTGCGGTCGCCGTAATGCGAGCGGAGGTAGTGCGAAAGGCTGTGCTGGTTCGCCTGCGCCAGTAGTACGGGCGCGGAGGCGAAGATGGATTTCAAAGAAAATAGCGACAGCAGGGCCTTGCCTCCACGTTCAAAGGCTCATTGTATTTGATTTGCCAGGGATTCGATGCAGACATTCTAGGCTGGGCTACCGCCATTCATGGCTCAACCAGAGAAAAACAGATCCTTCCGCTTCGCGTCAGAATGACAAGCTCTTTAGTTCAGTTCAGGAACATTGTCCGGTAGAGCGTATCTCGCTGCACAGGCTTGAATCCGGCGTCGCGGATAATGCGGCGTAGCTCTTCTTCCGTTGTGCAGTTGGAGGTTCCAGCAGCTTTCACGACATTTTCTTCGAGCATGACCGAGCCAACATCATTGCCGCCGAATCGCAAGCCAAGCTGCAGGACTTTCAATCCCTGCGTGACCCAGCTTGATTGCACGTTCTCTATATTTGAGAGGTAAAGGCGCGAAATCGCAAGGACTTTGAGATATTCGATGGCTGTTGCCTCGTCCCATCCGCGGCCGCCGAGAGCGGTGTTGTGCGGCTGGAAGCTCCAGGGGATAAAGGCGGTGAATCCGCCGGTTTCTTCCTGCAAATGGCGCACCTGCTCGAAGTGGTTCACGCGCTGCTCAAATGTCTCGCCGACGCCGAACATCATCGTGGCAGTCGTCCTCATGCCGAGTTGGTGCGCGGTGCGATGCACCAGTACCCAGTCATCGGTAGAGCACTTGAGACGCGCGATGCGATGGCGCACTTCGTCGTCGAGAATTTCCGCGCCTCCGCCGGGGATCGAATCAAGCCCGGCATCGCGTAGGCGCATGATGGTGTCGCGCACGCTCAGGTTGCTGTATTCGGCGATGGCAAGAATTTCGGAAGCCGAGAAGCAGTGCATCCACACCTGCGGGAAGCGCCGCTTGATGCCGCGCAGCAGGCGCTCGAACCATTCGATTTTGAGATCGGGGTGCAGACCGCCCTGCATGAGGACACCGGTCCCACCCATCTCAATAGTTTCGGCAATTTTCTTGTAGATCGTTTCGAAATCAAGGATGTAGCCTTCAGCCGCCATCTTGCCTTTGAGCGGGCGATAAAAGGCGCAGAAAGTGCAGTATTCAGTGCAGAAGTTGGTGTAGTTGATGTTGCGGTCGATGATGTAAGTCACTACGCCTTCAGGATGCAGCTTTCTCCGCATCGCGTCTGCTTCCATGCCCAGACCGATGAGGTCATCGGAGCGGAAGTAATCGAGGGCCTGCTGGCGCGTGATCGACATAGCTCAATTCTAAGATGTCTGAGCGCAACCTGCCAGACCTGCTTCTATAAGGGACCAATTTGGCGCGAAACGCGTCTCTTTATATCGCGGTATCATGCGCTAGAGTCATGTTTTTCATACTGCCTTGTCCTGTTGTTGCATCAGAGATTGTAAGTTAGGCCCCCGAACTGGATTTACGTTTCGCAGGTGTGAAATTTCTTCAGGAGCAAAGGTCTGTATGCTGAATCTCACTCGCCGCCCTCTGCGGCTTGCCGCCTTCCTACTGGTTGCGACCTCATTCCTCTTGTCCGCCGGACATCTGTTTGCTGCTGACGACAAGGTGCCGCCTGACGTGATCGTCTTCACAAACGGTGATCAGCTATCGGGTAAATTCGTCCGCGCCATTGGAGATACGGTGAGCTTTCACAGTGACATCGTAGGCGACATCAGCATTGAGTGGAGCAAGATCAAGGAACTCCGCACAGGGGAGAAGGTGGCTGTGATTGAGAAGGGGGTGCAGATCACTCATCACCAGCTTCCCGCGACTGTGCCGATCGGCACTGTGTCAGTTGCGGACCAGCAGGTTACTGTGCAGTCAGGAACCAACGCGGCCATTGCCCCGATTCCGCTCAAGAATGCGCAATTCGTCGTTGATGAAGCAATTCTGAATAAGCAGCTTACCGGTCACCCCTCGTTTACGGAGGCATGGAATGGAGCGGCAACCTTCGGCTTGACACTTGTGCAGGCCACCCAGAATCAATACTCTTTCACGGGCGGAGTTGCCCTCGCGCGCGTTGTGCCGACTGTCAGCTGGCTTGATCCACGGAACCGCACGACGATCAATTACTCGCAATCGTACGGAAAGATCACCGATCCCGCATACACAGATGCGAATGGCAATTTTGTTCCGTCGTCTTTCACCAAGAGCTCCATTTTCCATGCGGATGCGGAGCGCGACCAGTATGTTTCGCCGCGCTTCTACTTCCTCGGCCAGGTGTCTTTCGACCACAACTACAGCCAGAGCCTCGACCTGCAGCAGATTTATGGCGGTGGAATTGGCTACACCATTCTTAAAACGCCGGTTCAGGAGTTGGATGTAAAAGCGACGATGCAATATGAGCGCCAAAACTTTTTCAACACCGCAACGGACCAGAACCAGAACCTGATTGGCTCAACCTTCGGCGGCTATTACACACTGCACCTGCCCAGGAGCATTCTGTTCACCCAGCAACTGCTTTATATTCCGGCGTGGAACAACCTGCATGCGTACTCAGTCGCGGAGACGGATTCGGTCGTATTCCCGGCATACAAGAACCTCGGTTTCCAACTGGGCACGCTGGACACATATTTGAACAACGTGCCGCTGACTTTCCCGCCGACGAAGCGCAATTCGTTCCAGTTCACGGCGGGTGTGACGTATACCATCAAGTCCGCGTATTGACCGGCGCGGAGCCAGCCTGATTCACAGCACCCGGTCTCGTCTACTTTGCTTCTGGCACGGATGGGCCCGGTTGGGTTGGCGGTTCGAAATCAAGCGGCTGCTTCAGCAGATCGAGCACGCTCGAAGGCTGCGGCTTGTCTGCATTGGCCAGTAGTATCGAAACCTGCCACATTTGCGTCTCGTTCAGCACATGATCAAACGACGGCATTCCCGTAAGGCGGATGCCGTTCTTTACTTTCCAGAATGTTTCTCCGGGAGGATCATCGCTTACGCCAACAACGGCGCCTCCGTGTGGCTGCCAGAGCTGTGGAGCTTTCGGGTACATATGGCTTGCGAACGGAGAAGGCCGTCCATAAAGCCCGTGACAGGCCGCGCATTGTTCGCGATAAATATGCGCGCCGATCAGCAAATTGGATTCACTGGGCGAAATCGGCGCGCTCTTCGGCATTTCCCGGTCAATGCGGGCATGGAGCGGAACGCGGACAATTTGTCTTTCCAGCGTGAAGGGCTGGTCAGCCACTGCGACGGGCGGATGGCCCAAGTGGAAGTAGAGCAGCGCCGCTATCGGGAGGGCGACTAGTCCTAAGATCAGTCCGGCCAGAAATCTCATGCAGGTGGTGTCCTCCAACGGTGAAATACGATTCTGAGTGACTCACATTAGGAGAGCAGACGGGCAGTGACCGGCGCAAGTTTACTGTGCGGGGACAGGATTTTCAAAGGCTGTCACAACGAACGGCTTCCTAAAACAGATCTGAAGGAGTCAATAACTCGCTGGTGCAATAGAATAAAAAGAGCTTTGGCCTTAGAGACCCGGTCCCGTCTTTTGCAGGGAATACGGCTGTCTCAATTTTTGTTTCGCCCGGCAGTGGAGGCATTCAGGTTCATGTTTCGTTCCAACCGTTTTTACCCGGTTCTGGCAATCACTATTTTTTCTTTAGCAGCGCTGCAAACGCGGGCGCAGCAAACTCAGCCCCCCATACAGACGCCCACTGAACAGACCCAAACAGGGCAGACGCAGACGCCGCCGACACAACAGGAGCGCGCTCAGGTGCTGCGCCAGGCGCAGGAACGGGTCAAAGCGCGCAAGAAACTGCGTGACCAGCAGGTGATTCAGGACACATACACGCACAAGTACGAAGCGTATTTCGGCGGCAACTACCTGCGGTTTCATCCAGGCGAGCACCTGCAGCGCATCAACGAGGGCGGCTGGCACGCCGGTGTCACTGACTATGCCTTTGGCAAGATCGGCATTACCGCCGATGCGCGCGGGTACTACGGCACCACCTACACAGGTCCGAATCCGTATGGCGTTTATGCGCCAAGCATCAGCCAATACACGTTCATGGGCGGTCCCACAGTCCGATTCTTTGAAGGATTGCATTGGGGATGGACGGCGCATGTTCTGGCAGGCATCAATCACGCCAACTTTGGCACTGGAACGGGCGGACTTCCGCCGGAACTGATCGGCCTTTATAAGGACGGCAACACCTTCAATCTAACCGCTGGCGCATCGGTTGACTATAATCTGAGCCCGGCCTTGGCATTGCGTCTCACCCCAGGCTACCTGATGACGACCTATGGCAGCTCTGTACAGAACGATCTCGGCTTTACCGCGGGAGTTGTATGGCGGTGGGGAAGGCAGTAACAGGTTTTTTGATGTGGCCGCGCTCATCTGCGCGGCCTTTTCATTTGTCGCGCGCTTTTGCGGCCTCCAGCGGATACTGCGGTTCAGTCATGCGAACTGGATCGAGAATCTCGGCGATCTCCCGTTCGCTCAGAAGCTGTTTTGAGCGGGCGATCTCAATAATCGACTTGCCCGTAGCGATGGACTCCTTCACAATCTCTGCGGCTTTTGCATAGCCGATGTAGGGATTGAGCGCCGTGGCCAGCGAAACTGTGCTCTGCGCGTAGAAGTTGCAGCGTTCGATGTTGGCGCTGATTCCCGCAATGCAGTGCTCATTGAACTGCCGCAGCATGTTGGCGAGGATGGTCGTGCTCTGCAGGACGTTATAGGCCATCGTCGGCATCATCACATTCAGCTCAAGCTGGCCGGCCTGCACGGCATAGGCAACGGCTGTGTCATTGCCTATGACCTGAAAACTGACCATTGCCGCCAGTTCCGGCATGACGGGATTGATCTTTCCCGGCATGATCGAAGAGCCTGGCTGCAGGCTGGGCAGGTGGATTTCATTCAAGCCCGTATTGGGCCCGGAAGAGAGCAGGCGCAGGTCATTGGATATGCGAATCACTTCCAAGGCGATGCCGCGAAGGGCGGAGCTTACATCGCCCATGCAGGCGTTCGATTGCATCGCCCAGCGCATGTCTTTCGCGGGAATGAGCTTTTGCCCGGAGATGCGGGCAAGATTGGCCACTGCCCTTGCCCGATAGTCAGGGTGCGTGTTGATGCCGGTGCCGACAGCGCTGCCGCCCAGTCCTAGTTCGCGCAGCGAGTCGGCAGCATACCGCAGAAATTTCGCCCCTTTCTCGATAGCCAGTCCATAGGCCGCAAACTCCTGGCCGAGACGGATGGGCACGGCATCCTGCATGTGTGTGCGTCCCGACTTCATAACGCCGTCGAATTCTTTGGCCTTTGCTGAGAAGGATGCAGCCAGCGCATCAAGCACGGGATACAGAGTTTCGAGGTTCAGGAGCGTGGCAACACGCATCGCGGTAGGAAAGACATCGTTCGTCGACTGGCCGTAATTGACGTGGTCGTTGGGATGAACGAGGGCATACTCGCCAAGTTTGCCGCCGAGGATTTCATTTGCGCGGTTGGCGATGACCTCGTTCGTGTTCATGTGAAAACTGACGCCCGCGCCTGCCTGAAAGACATCGACGACAAACTCATCATTCCACTTGCCGTCGATTACTTCCTGCGATGTCTGGATGATTACGTCAGCGCGTCGTTCGTCGACGAGGCCTAGTTCCTTGTTAGCTTCTGCCGCGGCGCGCTTCACCATACCAAAAGCACGGACAAGCTGCGGATGCGCGCGCATTCCGGAGATGGGGTAGTTTTCAACGGCCCGGGCTGTTTGTGCGCCATAGTAGGCACGCGCAGGCACTTCCACAAATCCCAGGGAATCTTTTTCCTTGCGTATGTCTGTTTGAGACTCGGGCATCAAGCTTATTAGATGCCTGAAGGTTAAAGCTAAGCAAGAATCGGAACACCGCCGAGGCGGGACTGAATCCGCGCCTGCCATTCTTTCGGGCCAGTCTGATGTACAGACGTTCCTTTGGAATCGACGGCAACCGTCACTGGCATGTCCCTGACGTCGAATTCGTAGATGGCTTCCATGCCGAGGTCTTCAAACCCGAGCACGCGCGACGACTTGATCGCCTTGGAGACAAGATAGGCAGCGCCACCCACGGCCATCAGGTACACAGCGCCGTGGTCACGGATGGCTTCAATGGCCGCCGGACCGCGCTCGGCTTTGCCCACCATGCCAAGAAGTCCGGTGGTTTCGAGCATCTGGCGTGTGAACTTATCCATGCGCGTTGCTGTTGTCGGGCCGGCAGGTCCAACCACTTCTTCGCGCACCGGATCTACCGGGCCGACGTAATAGATGAACCGGTTGGTGAAATCGACGGGAAGCATTTCCCCGCGATTCAGCATGTCGGTCATGCGCTTGTGCGCGGCGTCGCGTCCGGTGAGCAGCTTGCCGTTGAGCAGCAGCACTTCTCCTGGTTTCCAGGTCGCCACTTCTTCACGTGTGACTGTATCGAGGTTGACTCGTCGGGCGGCTGAAGTGTCATAAGTCAGTGTTGGCCAATCATCCAGTGAAGGTGGGTCGAGCGCCACAGGTCCTGAACCATCAAGGGTAAAGTGTGCGTGACGCGTCGCCGCGCAATTGGGAATGATGGCGACAGGCAGGTTAGCAGCATGTGTCGGGTAGTCGCGGATTTTCACGTCTAGCACAGTCGTCAGGCCGCCAAGTCCCTGAGCGCCGATGCCCAGTTCGTTGACCTTCCGGTATAGCTCAATCCGCATCTCTTCAATCTTGTTTTGCGGCCCGCGCGCGATTACGTCCTGAATATCGACGGGATCCATCAACGCTTCTTTCGCGAGCAGCATCGCCTTCTCCGCCGTGCCACCGATGCCGATGCCGAGCATGCCCGGTGGACACCAACCTGCGCCCATTGTCGGGACGGTTTTCAAGACCCATTCAATGATCGAATCTGACGGATTCAGCATGGTGAATTTTGACTTGGCCTCAGATCCGCCGCCCTTGGCGGCAACAATGACCTCGACTTCGCCACCTTTGACCAACTGCACGTTCACGACAGCCGGGGTGTTGTCACGCGTGTTCTTCCGCGTTCCGGCAGGATCAGCGAGAATCGAAGCGCGCAATACGTTGTCAGGATGCAGATAGGCGCGGCGCACGCCCTCATTCACCATCTCTTCAACGGTCAGTTCGGCGTCCCAGCGCACGTCCATGCCGATCTTCAAAAATACGGTGACGATGCCGGTGTCCTGGCAAATCGGGCGATGGCCTTCGGCGCACATGCGCGAATTGATGAGAATCTGCGCCATTGCGTCTTTCGCAGCCGGTGACTCTTCAAGTTCATAGGCCTTTGCGAGATTGGTGATGAAAGCTACCGGATGGTAGTAGCTGATGTACTGGAGCGCGTCCGCCACGCTCTGAATCAGGTCTTCCTGCTTGATCGTCGCCATGGAAATTGCCGAAATCCTTTGCTATTTCAAGGATAAATGAATCAGGTCGTCAAAATTTGGATGTGCCAAAAATGCGTTTTCTGCGTCGCCTATCATCTAATCTAGGAACATGGACGGCAATACCCACTCCTCCGAAACATTCGACGTCCTCGTGATTGGGGCCGGACCGACGGGCATGGCCTGCGCCATCGAAGCGCAGCGCGCCGGACTGCGAAGTGTTCTGGTGGACAAAGGCTGCCTCTGCAATTCCCTCTTCCACTATCCGTCGCACATGACGTTCTTCACCACTCCGGAGCTGCTGGAGATCGGCGATATCCCATTCCCCAGCGTGAACCAGAAGCCATCGCGCAATGAGGCACTGGAGTACTACCGCAAGGTCGCTGAGCATTACGAGCTTTATATCCGCCCGTATCAGAACGTAGATTCTGTCTCCGGTTCGGATGGCGATTTTTGCGTGCATGCGACCGACCGGTTTGGCCGCAAAATCGTACATTACGCGCGCAAGCTGGTCGTGGCGACTGGCTATTATGATCTGCCCAACTATCTCGGCATTCCAGGTGAAGATCTGCCGAAGGTGCACCACTACTATGACGACCCTCATCCTTACTATGACCTCGACGTGCTGGTGATCGGCGGCAAGAACTCAGCCGCGATTGCCGCGCTTGATCTATGGAGGCATGGGGCACGCGTGACGCTGGTTCATCGGGGACCCGCGATGCACAGGCATGTAAAGTACTGGATTCTTCCCGACATTGAAAATCGCATCAAGAATCACGAAATCACCGCTCACTTTGAAACCAGCGTCGAAGAAATTCGCGAAGATTGCGCCATTTTAAATACGACCGATGGTTCTCTGACTATCAAGAACGACTATGTGTTTGCTATGACGGGATATCATCCCGATTTCGATTTTCTTGTATCGCTTGGAATCGATCTCGAAGGCGAGGACCGCTGCCCGGCATGTGACCCGACGAGTCTTGAAAGCAATGTGGCTGGTATTTATCTCGCGGGCGTGATTATTGCCGGAGAGCGGACCAACGAAATCTTCATTGAGAATGGCCGCTTTCATGGCCGTCAAATCGCATCAGACTTAAAAGAAAAACTCTCGGTAAAAGCGTAATCTGATTATTAGTCCTCTGCGGGCGGAATTCGCAGGCAAGGACTTTTCTGGTATCCATGGCACTATTGCGGCCTCGAACAATCCGCGGTCAATTGATTGCCAGCCTGGTGCTGTTTGAGCTGCTTGTCCTGGCAGTCTTTGCTGTATTCCTGATCCGCGAGCAGCAGAAAGAACTCCAGCAGCGCGTAGACCGCCGCCTCGAATATCAAGGATCGCTGCTTGCGGTACAGGCAGGCAGCGCGTTGGAAGAAGGCAAAACGGCTGCCTTGCAGGGTGTGATCAGCTCGATGCTGCGCTACTCGAGCATCGGGAGTGTGCAAATCACCGATCTTCAAGGTATCGCCATCGTGGGCACCGACCCATCGATGAACGGCAAGCTGAACCTTACTCCGGTAGAGCGCAACTATCTGAGCAGTCTGGACAAGCCAACGCTCTTTACCCTCAGGGACAATATCCGTGAAATCGTGGCCCCTGTTAGAGTGCATGGGCAGGTGCAGGCGCTGGTCTGGATCTATCCGAATGAAGATGCGGACAAGCTTCAGCTGCGTTCACTGATGCGCATCGCGCTTATTTCAGCCATTATCGCAATTCTGGGCTGCACGTTTCTGGCGACGTTCATGGCCCGCACCATTGCCAATCCGCTCAACGTACTGATGCAGGCCACGAGGCGGATCGTGCGCGATCCTGAAGACACATCGTCATTCCCGCTGAAGATCACCTCAGCGAATGAGGCTGCGGATCTTACGATGGCCTTCAACATGATGGTCTCTTCGATTGAAGAGCAGCGCGCAGGGTTGAATGATACCTTGGCTCTGCTTGACTCGATGCTGGCCAATGCGCCTATCGGCTTCGCTTTTTTTGACCGCAAATTCCGTTTTGTCCGCGTAAATCAATTTCTGGCGGGCATGAACCAGAGCTCTATCAGTCGTCACCTCGGACGCTCTGTCTTTGAGCTTTTCCCGGAGTCGGCTGCCGCGCCGCTGCAAAACGCCATCGACTCGGTTTTTGAACATGGAACTGCGGTCCAGGATCTCGAGCTGACCGGCGAGTTTGAAACGCATCCCGGACGCGTACGCAGCTGGCTGGTGAACATCTACCCGGTTCGAACCAGCTCCAGCATGGTGCGCTGGGTTGGTGCGGTCATTGTGGATACGACACAACGCCGCAACTCCGAGGACGCGTTGCGCAAGACAGAGAAACTGGCTGCCGCCGGTCGTCTGGCAGCCTCGATCGCGCATGAGATCAATAACCCCCTCGAAGCAGTGACCAATCTTCTCTACGTGATACGCTTGCAGGATTCACTTCCGCCTGAGACGAAGCACTACGTCGATCTTGCGCAACATGAAGTGGCTCGCGTCTCGGAAATCGCGCAGCAGACACTTCG
This sequence comes from Alloacidobacterium sp., assembly GCF_035631355.1. Lineage (NCBI taxonomy): Bacteria > Pseudomonadati > Acidobacteriota > Terriglobia > Terriglobales > Acidobacteriaceae > Alloacidobacterium > Alloacidobacterium sp. Next base: position 8,004 of record NZ_DASQIX010000037.1, on the reverse strand, counting down.
CTTCTATCGCCAGTCCACTTTACCTATCACGGCTAAGGTAAGCGAGCTGTTGGATTCCGTACTGACGTTGCATCAAGGGCGCGTGAATTCGCTGCAAGTGGAAGTACAGCGCTGCTATGAGCCGGATGTGGAGCTCTTCTGCTTTGCGGGCGAGATGCGGCAACTCTTCGCCAACCTGATTGGCAATGCGCTTGACGCGATGGCGCCCGGACCTGGGCGGCTGATACTCAGCGTGCGGCGCTCGCGTTCCTGGCACAACGCGGATATTGAAGGGGTGCGAGTTTCTGTGGCGGATACAGGCTGCGGCATGTCCGATGAGGTGCAGAGTCGCATCTTTGAGCCGTTTTTCACCACGAAGGAGGCCACCGGAACCGGCCTGGGATTGTGGGTGAGTGCCGAGATCGTGCGCAAACATCATGGTGTCGTGCGTCTTCGCAGCCGTGCCACGGCGAATGGTCAAAATAACGGAAACGCTCGATCAGGGACCATATTCATGCTCTTCTTTCCCGAGGCCCGTGAGCCAGAAAGGCTTCGTGCCGGGGAACTGAGTGAGCTTAGTGCGGCGCCAAGGACTTGAACGACTGCAATGAGCAGCTGGATTTCGGTCGCGCGCCTGAGTATTTCGACTTCGTGACATGGAAGCGATGTAGCTGCAGATAGCGGACGCGCAGGCCGCCAAGCGTCGCGGGCATAGCCCTTGCTGTCTTGGTCATATCAACAAGCACCAGCAATGCTGCTTCCCGGGGATTATCGTGGCTCTGAGCGACCCCCACGCCAAAGATGGCTGGGTCGGCAAACAGTTGCGGGGCATATTGACGTTCGATGGCAGCAGCGTTATTCAAAGTGGTAGCTGAAAGTTGTATGCCTGGCGTGATGGCGGGCAGTTTTGGCGTTGTTCCATTCGCAATGCTTTCGGCATCTGTCAGAACAATGGCGGTGCGAAATCCCGCGATGGTTTGCGGAATGGCAGTGTTTGGCCTTGTCTTATCGACATAAACAACAATAGCCGGCTCGCCTGGGCTGTCGGCGCTCTTACCTAAAGTGGTGCCAAGCACACCTTTCTCATGGTTCACGAGTTCACCTGCGGCATTCTGTGCGATACCCTTGGCCTGTGCTTCCGCAGCGGGCAAGAGAGCAGGAAGTGCAGCAGCTGTTTCGGTGCTGTTGTCGTAATTGAGACAGGCGATGGCATGCGCTTTGCCACCCACGATGCTTAATTTCGACCCAGTCAGATTCTGCAATTCATTCAGCACATTGGCGATAGGATTTGCCACGCTCAATCCGTTGCCTTTTCCATCCGACCCTCCGGCAAAAAAAAGGCCGACAGGCTGTGCATTGGAGGCATCCATGATGAGCGATCCGGAATCGCCGCTGTCAGAGAAGCTGTCTCCACCGATGCCTATCTGTCCGGTAAAAGTTTTTGTATAGTAAGGCTGCGTCTCGGCGCAGTCTTTGTAATAGTCAACCTTCACCGCGAGATCAATGCTCTCAACCGTCGAGCAGGTCAGCCCGGTTGTCCGGCCGCTCTTGACCACTCGGAGACCATCCAGATTGGAGGCGTTCAGCGTCTCTCCGGTACCTGCAACAGGCGGAGCTGCGCCGAGGGGTGCGTTGATGCCTGCGCCTGTTTGTCCGAGCTGAAGAATGCTGCCATCCGGATTAAGAACACCGGGAGAAACGGCTGCGAGCGCCGCATCCACATTTGACTGACTCGTTGCCAGCGGCACATAGTAGCGCAGCGTGCCTGCGGGACGCACAGTAGAGCCTTGCTGGCTCAACGGACGGCAGGCATCGTCGATCAATCCCGGCTGGTCGATTGTGTCACCAATCTTGCCTTGGTCTGATTCGGCGAGCACATGATTATTGCTAAGGATGAACTGATTGTGCTCGGAGTCTTCCAACAATGCGCCGAGCGTTCCGCCGCAGCAGTCAGCGACATAGCTCTCACCAGCGGAATCTTTATAGACATCATAGTCGCCATCATTGCCGCCTGAGGCGCCGAGCGCTATTATGCCAGTCTGTGCTGCCTGATTTGTCAAGGCGCTTGAATTGATTCCATCGCCGTTAAGAAGCAGGTGCAGCGTGGCCTGCGTATTTGTATGATTCACGATTGCAATTACGCGTCCCGATTGCATTCCTGCAAGCGTGCTCGGAGCCGTGTAGCTGACTTTGCAGGTTGTATATTGGTGCTTTCCATGTTGACAACTCGGCTGGCTCAATGTTCCCGATGTGCCGCCGCCGAGGCTCCAGTGCACGTTGCCATCATCGACCTCGGCGATCTGCGCTGAAACTTCGAGAGTCGCCCCCTGGGAGACCGCCGCGTTCTCCGGTAAAAGTGATTGCAGAAATCCGGGAGTAACTGTGATCGCCTCGCTGGCCGTGCGCGATGGATCGCTTTGCAGGTGCGCCGTGATCTCTATTGCGAGGCTGTCAGTAGAGAGAGCACTAGGCGGCGTGTAAAGGCCTGTGGCGTCAATTGAGCCCGCTCCAAGTGATGCACCATTTTGTGTTGCGCTTACTGACCAGGTCACCGCGGCGACCGAACCGTCTGACTGTATTGACTTAAATTGCAGTTGGCCCGTCGTCGCAACGCTGGCTGAAGACGACGAGATTGTGAAGCCGCTGCCGATGCTTGTTGGAAAAGTCCCACATCCGGCCACCAGCATCAGTAGCGGAGCGCATGAGGCCAGGAATCGATATTTGCAGGAAGCAGACATTCGGCGAAGCGGAACGAAATCCAAAGTCTATTAGACAGTGGGGCGTCCCGCTTTGTCACGAAGCGCGATGACAGTAGGTCGCGCCAAACAGCGTTTCAGGCGGCTGCCCGGGAATCACTTTCACCTTTGAGTGTCGCTGCTGCAGCGGGCACAATTCGCAACTCGCCTGATTGCACAGCCTGCATACGCCGCAGCTCGCGCGCGCTGAGTGGACGCATCGCATCAGCGGAGTAGAAAATATGCTTGCCGCAGCTCAGGCAGACTTTGTAAGCCTGCTGTTCGATTGTGAAAGGACGCGTCAGGCGATCATGCCGGCAACCAAGCAGAATCTCGCACAAGAAATTAAAAATCGCATACAGAACGCTCATGCAAAGGCCCTCTTTCCCTGACATGGTGACGGGCGGGATGTACTCGTTTCACCTATGTCATCCGCAACCAATGAGATGCGGTTTCAGCAGGAACGATGCTATCGACAGCGTGAAAAAATTGGTAACAGTAAAGCGGTAATCAACCGGCCCTGATTACCAGCTTTCCGAAGTGCGCTCCCGATTCCAACCGGCGCAGCGCCTGCTTTGCCTGGTCAAAGGCAAATACTTGATCCACAACAGGTTTCAGCTTCGTCTGCGTGACCGCGCGGTTCATTTCCACGAAATCAGCGCGCGACCCTACATAAATTCCCTGTATGTGTAACTGCTTGTGCAGAATAGGAACAACGTTCAGCGGCTCGCTTGTTTGGCTTAAGACGCCAATTTGCGCCACCACTCCACCAATCCGCGCAGCTTTCAGCGATTGTGCGAACGTGCCTGCGCCGCCTACCTCGACAACCAGATCCGCGCCTTCGCCGCCTGTCTGTTCCAGAACCCATTTCGCCCAATCTGGCGTCTGTTTGTAATTCACTCCAGCATCGAGACCGAGCTTGCCTGCGCGAGCGAGCTTCTCGTCGTTGCTCGAAGTCCCCAGCACGCGCGCGCCCAGAGCTTTGGCAAACTGCATCGCATAGATCGAAACGCCGCCTGTGCCCTGAATGACGACCGTGTCGCCGGATTTGATTTTGCCGGCATGAACAACCGCGTTCCAGGCCGTCACGCCGGCGCATGGCAGTGTCGCCGCTTCTTCCCAACTCAGGTGGTCGGGAACAGGCACGACACCGCTCTCGCGCAGCATGACATATTCAGCCAACATGCCGTCGATGTCGCCGCCGAGCGCGCCGCGATGTTTCTGCGCTGTGCCCGCGCCGTCCAACCAGTTCTGCATAAAGATGCCGGCAACACGCTGCTTTGTCTTCACGTCGGTCACGTCCTCTCCAACCGCAACAACTACCCCGGCCCCGTCTGAAACAGGAATGCGCGGCAGCGCCATTTTCGGGTTGTAGTAACCGAGCGTGATCAACAGATCGCGATAATTCAGCGATACAGCATGTACTCTAATCAACACTTCACCCGGGCCAGGTCTTGGTTCAGGACTTTGAACAAGTTCAAGATTGTCAATGCCGAATGCTGGAATTCGCCACAGGTTCATGCGCTTTGCTTCCTCTCTCGTAATACTAGTCCGTTGTTTGCGGCCTTTTTGTGGCCTAAATAAACAGGTGTAGCGTTACCATAAGAGTATGGCCAGAGGATGGGAGAGCAAATCCGTGGAGGAGCAAGTGGCAGAGAAGCAGGCAGCGCCGGAAAATCCAGGCGGCAAACCAAATGCCGCGGCGGAGGCGGCGCGCAAGCGTCAACGCCAGGAGTTGGAATTGCAGCGGGAGCGGATTCTCGATGAGCGCACATCTAGTCCGCACCGCCGCGCCGCGCTCGAAGCCGCTTTGACGGAAATCGAAACGCGGCTCGCCTCCATTCCGTAATCACCACGATGGCAAACAGAAAACGCAGCAGCTCTAGCTGTTTCTCTGTGAGACGCTGCGGACAAACTGATAGTATCCTGACGCCCAGTCACGGTCGCGCAGGCCAGCGTCATTTGCCTTCTGCAACTGTTCCTGAAAATGATCGGCGAGCGGTGTTTTTGTATTCGTAGCTGCAGCCGCCTCGCGAAACAGCCTTGTGTCTTTCTGCCCCAACGCGACCGTTGCGCCGGGAATCTCCGGCGGATGTAGCATGACATTCCCGTAAGCCGTGTAAAACGGCGACTGAAAAAGAGCGACATTTGCGGCTTCCAGATATAGCGCGGGATCGATGCTCTGCGATTCCGCATAGACAAAGCCCTCGCTGAGTGACGCGATCATGGCTGTAATGAGAAAGTTCCCGCCGATTTTTAGCGCATGGGCCTTGTAGGGCTTATCGCCTATGACGGTGACCCCCCGGCTGAAGGACTCAAGCAGCGGCTTTACCCTGTCGAGATCATTCTGCTTGCCGGCCGCTACCGTCCACAGCTTTCCCGCGGCAGCAACATGAGGACGCCCAAAGACTGGCGCAGCAACGAAGCCTTGCTTGCGCACGGAATGTTCAACAGTCAGCTTCTGCGAAAGCTCCACGCTGATAGTGCTCAGCGAAACATGGATGGCATTCTCCGGCAATGCTTCGAGCAATCCGTCATTACCGAAAACAACCTCTTCAAGTCCAGCATCGTCCATCGGCATGGTAAAGACTACTTCGCTTGCCCTCGACGCTTCCGCCGGACTGTATGCCGGACTCGCTCCCGATTCCAGAAGGGGCTGAAGCCGAGAACGCGTCCGATTCCAAGCCGTGAGATCGTGGCCGGTCTTGATGAGAAGGGTCGCAATGGGAAATCCCATCTGACCTGTGCAAAGAAATGCTATTCGCATGTGCTTATGATGGCACACGTGCCCAGAAGGATAAATTGGTGCGGCTGCTCCTGCTGAGAAAGCAGCCGCGCATAACGGCCAAAATAAATTTTATTGTTGCGGATTAGGATTTACAGAGCTACCCGGCGTGTTCGATGTTGCGTTGGGATTATTCATAGCCTGTTCCTGTTGCCGTCTTTTCCGAATCGTTATGATGCGAGCATCCTCAGCTGTTTGCACAGCAGCACGAGCATCACTGATTTCCTGCTTGTTCTGGTTCGCATGGTTCTGAAGCTCCTCTGCATTCTGCAATTGCTGCTTGGCGGTTGCCAATGTGTCGTTGGCATATTTTCCCGCGCCTTCTGCTTCAGCAATTTGTACAGCATTAACCGCCTCATAGAGTTCCAGCGGCCACACATCATTCCGTGTGATCACTTCGCGCGACGTATGCTCGGCTGAAGTTTCTCCATAGGCTCCACGTGGAAGCAGAAGGACGTGAGCATTGATGGGCTCAATGGTGCCTTGTGTCTTATAGGGCAGAATATAGTTTTGCAGCACAACCAGGTCGCTCGGCATGGTGACTGCATAGTAGGGTTCAGCCGTAATGATCAGTCCGAAAGCCTGCAGGTCTGCAGTCACATTGATCGCGCCTTTCGAGCCATCCGGCAACACTTCGCCTAGATTGACGGGTCGTCCCTCCGGCGTGATTGCCCATAGAACATAGGTGAGATATTCCACGCCAAAACTATTCGCAGGCTTCAAACCTTGGAACTTGGCGTCAATCACCGTCCGCCCACGGCGGCTTTCAACCGTCGCCGAACCTTTTGCTTCAGGTAAAAAGCTTGTCCCCTGTAGCCCGATTTCCGTAGTACCGCTGCGATGTAAATAGTTGACTGCGGGAATGTTCCGCCCAACTACCTGGATCCTGTACACAGGGACGCCATCTTGCCATTCGGCATGTGGCAACTGTTGCTGTTGCTTCTGCGGCCATGTATCAGTCGTTGCCGGATTCGTCTCCTGTGCGCCTGCTGCGCCGCAAATCGCGATGCATGTGCAAAATACAATCAATTGAATTTGTCTCATGTCCGTTAACTCCTTTGTTGAATCATCAAAGAAGTGAAAAACGGCAAGCATGACGGCGGAATCCCGCCTCACGTTTGCCGCATTTATATAGATGCCATTGAGAAAAATGATGCCGCCAGATGTCAGCGTAAAGAGGCAGCAACTATGCGGAATGAAACTACGAACGCGAGGCAACCAATTGATGTTCGATAGCGTACAGCGCCAATTCCAGCCGTGTTGAAACGCCGGTCTTGTCGAAGATGTTCGACAGGTGCCGCTTTACAGTTTCCTCACTGAGATGAAACTGGTGCGCAATATCACGGTTGCTGGAGCCTTGCAGAACGCAGCCAACGACCTGCAGTTCACGCCGCGTTAGAGTGATCGGTTTCTTTTCGACAGGGGCCTGCTTTTTGGGTGATGCAGGCAGTGCATTGGATAGGCTGGCAGCGCGGTGATCTCCGACCCAGTATTTGCCCGCGAAAACAGCGCGAATCGCGGAGGTCAGATTATTCAGCAGCGCATCCTTCAGGACAAGTCCCCGCGCGCCCACGTCCTGAGCGCGTTGAATTTCCGGTTGTGAAATAACATTGGTCAGCAGAATGGTCTTGATCGCAGGCAGCCTGTTCACCATTATTCGCATTGCGTCTAGACCTGGCAAATTCAGTGCAAGCAATAGGATGTCAGGAGAGAGTTCAAGCGCCCGGGCAATCGCCTGGTGGCTGTCGCCGGCTTCCCCCACAACTGTGATCTCTGTTTCAGTATGCAGGAGATTTTCCACGCCAATCCGGATGACGGGATGCTGATCGGCAACGAGCACGCGGATGGGCATGGTCTTGCTTATCTCGGGGGATGCCATGTGCTTTCATTTTAACTGCTTTATCGTATAACTGCCGTAAAAGAATATAGTTACTGTGCACTGGATGTTACCAAAGGTCATGGCCTGTTAGTGGATAAAACAACTCCCTGCCAACTAAGGCGAGCCTTTCCGCATCTTTGACGAGGTTCTCCCGCCGCTCCCATTTTCCTGGCACACCCTGTACATTGAACACGGATGAGCGACAACACTGAAGAATTAAGAAAACAGATAGCCGAGCTAACCGCAAGGGTCTGGCGGCTGGAGCAGGCATTGCAGGCAAATGCCGCCCCTTCTGCGCAGAAAGTCCCATCTATGCCTCCTGATGCGCCAGCCACAGCATCGGTGCGAACTCCGGTCACGGCACAGAGCAGGGCGCTCGAAACCCGCATCGGCTCGCAGCTTTTCAACCGGATCGGCATCATCGCCTTGCTGATCGGGACGGCGTGGTTCCTGAAGTTCGCCATTGACAACCAGTGGATTGGGCCTCTCAGCCGCGTGCTCATCGGCCTTGTTGCCGGCATTGGGATCATCGCATGGTCAGAGCGCTTTCGGCGGCAGGGATACATCGCATTTTCGTACTCCATGAAAGCCTTGGGCACAGGCATTCTCTATCTCTCGCTGTGGGC
>NZ_DASQIX010000036.1:0-67147 GCF_035631355.1 Alloacidobacterium sp. | reverse complement strand
GGGCCTGTAGCTCAATGGTTAGAGCAGGGGACTCATAATCCCTTGGTTGGGGGTTCAAATCCCTCCGGGCCCACCATTCGATTCAATAACTTATGCACTATAGCGTGCTTCACATCACTGCCGTGTGGCGCAAGTTGTGACGCAGCGGTATGGCCAGGTAATTTTCATTCACTATAGTGCGCACCGTTTCAAGGCCAGGATGCTGATAGATCATGCCATCTGAGCGGTCGTGTGATTCAACACGCTCATTACCAGCGATATATCACCCAATTCGTCATCTGCTTCAGTTTTTCGGGATGGCGGGCGCCTTGCACCATAAATCTTTGAATCGCGCTTTCGATGTCGCGTAGATCGTCGGATGTAAGTTCAACCGCATTTGGTCCTATGCTTTCGTCGGGACACCTCATTCGTTTGCGCGCGTCGAGCACGAATTTTATCAGGTCAACTTTCGCGCTATCTCTGGGAAACATGCTCTCAGGCGTGAAATAATGAGATTCCCAAGTCTTGCCGAGGTGATGAGAATGTCCGCTTACCTTCTGATTGTGTTTGCCATGTTGAGCCGCGTTGCCGTGGCCTCGCATCATAGCTGGCTCAACTTCACCGCCATCGGCGGGTCGCTGCTTTTCTTCGGCGCGCGGCGCCCGCTGCGCCAGGCTGTTCTGCCCCTGATTGCGCTCATCGGCCTCGACTACTACATGACCGTCTACGTCTATAGCTATCCGTTCGCGGCGCAGGACTACCTCATCACCTGGGCCTGGTATGCAGCCGTCATCGTCCTTGGCCACCTGCTGCTGCGGGACCGCCGCTCGGTTGCGCGCGTGGGCGCAGGCGTTATCCTGTCCTCAACGACTTTCTTTCTCGCCACCAACTTCGCCGCCTGGGCGGTCCTCCGCGGCATCTACCCGCACAGCTTCAGCGGACTGATGACCGCCTATGCCGCCGGCCTGCCGTTCTACCGCAACGACCTGCTCTCCACCACGCTGGTCGCTGGGCTCGCATTCGGCCTGCCGGCGCTGGTTGAACATTTCCGCGCGAACGAAATCTCCGCGCATCGGGCTGCGTAAAGTTTTGCCATTCAACCCACTCCCTAGATTGAACTAATGGGGTGGTTGCTTCGCATAACGAATTTGTTTTCGTGTCTCCGCTGAACCCACCTACCGCCCGCCGGTGATGGACACTTCGGGTTGAGCGACAAGCTTTTCACCTTTATCCAGCACTGGTGTTTCCCACGTTGCCAATCGGATTGTCCGCAATGCATGCGTGCCATCAGCTTCGCTGTCGAACTTCAAGGCGAGCCTTGGCATCTTAGGGCTATATTCTGCAGGTGAAGCGACCCACATAAAGGACTTACTCGCGTCGGTTTTATTGAAGAGCCTCAGAGCATTCTCAAGCGAGTCGAACTCCACCTGATACTTGCCTGCTGGAAATGCTTTCCCGTGAGTCTGGAAGTTGAAGGGAACATTGACGGTCATCTTTTCAGAAGCAAAGGCCGCCGTCGCGCTTGCTGCGATGGCTGCCAACGTGAACACTCGAATCATCGGTCGCATAGTTCTTCCTCTCTATGCAGACCTTACGATTTTCACTGACGCGGGGCGTCAAATCGCCATCGAGTTCTTGTGAAATTTGACGGAAGGACCTTGACGCTGATCAGGGCCCCCACTCCTTGAAAATATTCGAAATAAACCTTATGGCTTCAGATACGGCGCGATAGCTGTAAAATTCTGAGGTTCGAGGATCGGTCGTGAATCTTCTCTGCCGCTTATTCGGTCACAAGTGGCGTGGCTGTCGTTGTCAAAGGTCTAATTGTTTTGGGCGGCGCGATCACGAGTGGAATGGTTGCAAGTGTAAACACTGCGGCGAAGCCCATCACGAGTGGGATGGTTGCAGGTGTAAACGCTGTGACACAACCCATCATTCCTGGATCGGGGCGACCTATGATGGTGTTGAGTGTCCATATTGTTATGGCACGGGAGTCGTACCACACCAATCCGACTATACTAGCTGCTCATATTGCATTGGTTGGCCCCGGCCCCGGTTATTGTCACGAACCTGCGCACTTTGTGGAGAAGTCCCTGCTGACCTACAGGTGAAAGATCTAAATCGTATGTAACGTCAGGAATGGGCGCAGAGTGCTGAGAATGGGATGTCCATCTGACTACGCACTGGCAGCCGATTGGTTTTGGATGTGGAACTCGATCCCGCTGATTAGGTACTTAATTCTCGAACTCGCCAGCCCGCCGCTTGCTCCTGCTTTTGCGCACGGCTATCACCACGAGCACCGCGAGAACCACCCCTATTCCGACCAGCGTTGCTATCAAATGCTTGACCGCCAGATCGTGGACGACGGTGACAATCTCCGGACCGTAGTAGAGCACCAGCAGGCCCTCGGCCATAAACCGGACCAGCCGTCCCAGAAAGACGGCGGCAAGGAAATCCCGCAGGCGCATCTCAAACACGCCCGCCCCAAAGACAAACAGCTTCCATGGAGTAGGCGGAGGCAGCATCGAGGGCACAAAAAGGGCGAAGAACTCCTGCCGCTCAAAGCGGTCTCGCAATTGCTCATAGCGGGCGCGGTTCACGCGTTTCAGCAGAAACAGCTCGCCACCGGCGCGGCCCAGGTAGAACGGCAGCAGTCCGCCAATGGATGACCCGATGGCGGCCATCAGGCAATAGACCCAGAAATGGCGGCGATCGGCCCAGACATAGCCGGAAATGATGAGGTCCATCGGCATGGGGATGGTGCTCGAATCGAGCAGGGCTATTGCGCCCGCGCCCCAGAAACCGAGCGGCTTGAGCAGGGCGAGCAACCATGCCGTGAACTTGAGGAAAAGGGAGGTGAGATGCTTCAAACTTGTCGTGTGCTTTCTTCAGACGCAGATTGGGCGTCCGTATGTGGCGCGTCTTCGCCCTGGAGCAGCTTCAAGGCATGTGAAATGAGCGGCAAGACAGCTTTCAGCGAAGTGACCGCTCCGCGCGGGCTTCCCGGCAAATTCAGGATGAGCGATTGCGCCAGTGTTCCACACAGGGCGCGGCTCAACGCGGTGTAGATTGTCTCCTCGCGTCCAGCAGCGCGCATCAGCTCCGGCACACCGTCCAGCAGCCGCTCGCAGACGTTGCGCGTCGCCTCAGGCGTCACATCGCGTGGGGCAACGCCCGTCCCTCCTGTGGTGACGACAACCGCAACATTCCGGGCGCAACGTCGCAGCGCCTTTTCAATTGCGGGCTGCTCGTCGGGAACCGTGACCCGCTCGACAACCTGAAAACCGCCGGCAACCAGCGCTTCGGCCACCGCCGGGCCGGAGGCATCGGCACGGCGGCCCTGAAAGCAGGAGTCACTGATAGTAATGACGGCGGCTTGAAGCATACCCTTTGATTGTAATGGCCAGGGCCAAGTGCATCACTCAATAGAACTTTTCCGTTTCCGAAACGTCTGAAGAGAGTAGGCTTTTGCCGGTACGCAGTAGTGTGTATGAGAGAATAGAGGTATCCCTTAATACAATTACAGCGGCCTGAAACCGTTCCAGAATGCCCATAACCGAAGTCCCAACCAGTCCCGCAAGCGCGCCTCCCGAGCCGCCGCGAAAATCCAGAAGCGAACGCTACGAACACCTCGAACGCCATGAGCTTCTCCAGGTCATGGACGACCTTCGGGACGAGCGAGCGCGCGCACGGCTGCGCGAGGTCTTCTGGGTTTCGATCATCATTCATATGATCGTCTTCTGGTTCCTGCTCTATGGGCCGAAGTACGTCTGGCATCGCCATATCCGTGTTGTTGATCCTTCGGAGATATTGAAGGAGCGCCAGAAAGAGCTGACCTATCTCGATCTGCCTGATGCGTTGAAGAAGGTCAAACCTAAGCAGTCAAATATCATCTCCGACCAGAACCGAACCGCACAGTCAAAGAACCCGACGCTCGACCGGAAGACGCTCCAGCAGTTGCAGGCGATGAAGCGCGCTGGCCCGCCAGCGCCTGCTCCACCTGCGCAGCAAATGGGACAGACGCCACAGCCCATGCCGCAGCAGCAGGCCGCTGCGCCTCCTCCGCCACAGCCCATGCCGCAGCAGCGGCCGTCACAGCCTTTGCAGAACAACGATCAGGCAAAGCTTGAGGCCCCGAAGCCAACACAGCCGAACTTCAATACCGGGGCAGTGACCGCCGGCCAAGCCATCCAGCAGGCGGCGCGCAACGCCATGCGTCCCGGCCAATACGGCGGAGGCGGCGACATGGGCGCCAACGCGCCATCGCAGCATCCCGGCGAGACCGGCGCAATCGATATTCTCAGCGACACGATGGGTGTCGATTTCGGTCCATATATTCGGCGCATTATTTACGACACAGAGCGCTCTTGGTGGCCAATCATCCCCGAGTCCGCGCGTCCTCCGCTTAACAAGCAGGGCAAAGTGGGCATCCGCTTCCGCATCCTGCCTGACGGCAGCGTGAAGCAGATGATCCTGGAATTCCCGTCAGGCGACGTAGCCCTTGACCATGCGGCGTGGGGCGGCATCACCGGCGCTTCGCCCTATCCTCCACTACCGAAGGAATTCAAAGGCCCATATCTGGAGCTGCGTTTCTACTTCCTCTATAACATCCGGCCGGAAGATGAGTAACGCCCAGGAATACCGCAAACGCCAGATCATCGGGTTGTTGCTGGTTGCCGCCGTTATTCTGGGAGTTGCGCTCTTTCGCGCACCTGCGCATACAGTCTTTCCTCGCGGATGGTGGCACGTTTGGTAGACCCGCTGCTGATTATCCTGGCCGGACCCACCGCCAGCGGCAAGACATCCCTTTCGCTGCATCTCGCCGAACGGCTTAACGGAGAAATCATCAGTTGCGACTCCGTCGCTGTCTATCGCGACATGGAGATCGGCACGGCCAAGCCCGATAAGGCCGATCGCGAACGGATTGCACATCATCTCATCGATGTCGTCGACCCGACTGAACACTACACGGCAGGCGATTACAGCCGGACAGGTCGTGCTGCGCTAGGCGAAATCGTCGAGCGTGGTCGTACACCCATCGTCACCGGCGGCACCGGGCTTTATTTGCGTGCCCTGATCGACGGCCTCTTTGTCGGGCCGCAGCGCTCGGAATCGCTGCGCGAACGTCTGAAACTGAGTGATAAGAAGCACGGACGTGGCTGGCTGTACAAAATCCTGATGCGTCTCGATCCGAAGTCCGCCGAACGCATCCATCCCAACGATAAGCCCAAGCTAATCCGGGCGCTCGAAGTCTGCATCGCTGCGCGGCAGCCCATGTCCCACGCATGGGAACAGGGGCGCGAAGCGCTTAAGGGTTTCCGCATCTTGCGCATAGGACTCGAACCCGACCGTGACTATCTCTACCAGCGCATCAACAAGCGCGCAGCGGCCATGTTCCAGAACGGGCTGGTCGAAGAAACCCGGATGCTGCTGGAAAAATATGGCGATCAGCAGCCTTTTGATTCACTTGGCTACAAGCAGGCACGCGCTTTGCTCCGCGGTGATTACCGCGAATTGGACGCCATATCTCTTGCACAGCAGGGGCATCGCAACTATGCCAAGCGCCAGCTCACGTGGTTCCGGCGCGAGACGGAGACGTACTGGCTGCACGGATTCGGAGATGAGGCGCGAATCCAAAAGAAGGCCATTGATTTAATCGATGAGAGGTTGAGCGAGTCGTCATAATTTGCACTCCACCGTCCCGACCCAGAACGAAGCAAACGGGAAGGGCCTGTTTTTTGGGGCGCGAAGTAAGCGTTCCACCGTTGCGCGCAGTACCTGATTTATCCTCAAAGAGATCATGTCGCAAGAGGGAATTCCACCGCTAAGCGCCTACAGTGAAGCCGCATTGGGCAAGGCCTTTGCCGAATTGACAAGCGAGGTCGATGAATCGGCAAAGTCGATTTCGTCTGATGAGTCAATCGAGCAATTCCGCCTGCATTGGCTGGGTCGAAAGCAGGGCCGACTCAAGTCGATCAGCGATGCATGGCTGAAGTCCGCGCCGCTTGAGGCGAAGAAGCTCATCGGCCAGCGCTTCAACGATCTCAAGAACAAAATTGAGGGAATTCTCGCGGTCTCCGATTCGATACCTATCCGTTACAGTTCCGGACCTGTATTGCCTGGAGTGAGTCTTTCCTACGAACCGATTCACGCCAAGAGAGAGCAAGAATTTCGCGCTAGACTCGACGCCGAAGGCATCGACATCACTCTCCCTGGGACGCACCGCACCCTCGGTGCCGAGCACCCGCTGATCAAGACCATGCACGAAATGGTCGCTGTTTTCCAACGCATGGGCTATTCGGTGGGCGTCGGCCCAGAGGTCGAAACCGACTACTACAACTTTGAGTCGCTCAATTTTCCGCCCGGCCATCCGGCGCGCGATACGCAGGACACTTTGGTCGTGGCAAATCAAGAGGGCAAGCCACTGCGTGACCGTCTGCTCATGCGCACTCACACGTCTCCGGTACAGATACGAACGATGGAGCAGCAGCCGCCGCCGGTGCGCATCGTCATCCCGGGAAAGGTCCACCGAAACGATGCAGCAGACGCCACGCACTCGCCTATCTTCCAGCAGATCGAGGGCCTCTGCGTTGACACCAACATCACCTTCTCGGATTTGAAGGGTACGCTCGACCACGCTATGAAGGAGTACTTCGGCTCGAGCGTGAAGACGCGTTTCTTTCCGTCGTTCTTCCCGTTCACCGAACCAAGCGCCGATGTGCAGATCAGTTGCCCCTTCTGCGGCGGCAAAGGCTGCCGCAAATGCAAGCACTCAGGCTGGATCGAGTTATTAGGCTGCGGCATGGTTGATCCGGCTGTCTTCGGATTCGTTCAGGGCAAGCAGCCCGCCTACGACCCGAAGAAGATCAGCGGCTTCGCCTTCGGTATGGGCGTCGACCGCATCACCATGATGAAGTACGGCATCAGCGATATCAGCTTGTTGTATTCGGGTGATGCGCGCTTTCTGGAGCAGTTCGCATGAAGCAGCAAGTAGAGATGATCGTTACAGGAGGTTTGTGATCCTTGGCAATCCCTGATTATCAATCACTTATGCTGCCGGTGCTCAGGGCAGCCGCCAAAGGAGAAGTGCGGCTCGGCTATGTAGTAGAGCAGCTTGCCGATGAACTTCATTTGTCTGAGGACGAACGTACAGAACTTTTGCCATCAGGTACCCAAACCTTAGCAAATCGCGTTGGATGGGCTAAGACCTACTTAGCGAAAGCAGGATTGATTGCTAGCAACCGCCGAGCGCATTACTCGCTTACGGAGCGTGGCCGTGAAGTCCTTGCTTCAAATCCTGCGCGAATCGACAACAACCTGCTTATGAAGTTTGAAGAATTCCGGCAATTTCGAGATCGATCCGCTAGTAAGTTGCCTGCCCAATCGGTACCACTCGCGATGCTACCGCCCGCAGAAGTCAAAGAAACTCCCGACGAGATCATTCGAGAAGCGCACAAGCAACTTGAAACTGCGCTTGCTGAAGAGTTAATTGATCGCGTTCGACAGATGAGTCCTGCTTTTTTTGAGCGATTAGTTATTCGTCTCCTGTTGAGTATGGGTTACGGTGGTTCAGTTGAAGAAGCTGGCAGGGCACTCGGCCGGTCAGGAGATGACGGAGTTGATGGAGTTGTGGATCAAGACGCTCTAGGACTAGATCGAGTATATGTGCAGGCCAAGAGATATAGTGATTCGCATTCTATTGGAGCAGGTGCGGTTCGCGATTTCTTCGGCAGCCTAGATAGGCACAAAGCCGCCAAAGGATTACTGGTTACTACCTCAAGTTTCTCATCCTCTGCTAAGGAAACTGCTGAATTTTTGAGCAAAAGGATAGTGCTGATTGATGGTGTGCAGCTTGCTAAGTTGATGATCCGTTATGACGTTGGCTGCAAAGTCGAAGAAGCAATTTATTTGAAAAAGGTAGACGAAGACTTCTTTGGATAAGTAAATGAAGATTCTTTCCTCCTGGCTCCGCTCCTATTTGCCGAAACTCGACGTTACCGATCGTCAGCTTGCCGATGACCTTACCCTACGCGGCATTGCCGTCGAAGGTGTCTTCGATCTCAGTGCGAATGGCTCTCTCTTCGAGATGGACATCACGACCAACCGCGTCGATGCGATGAATCACTACGGTATCGCGCGCGAGGCGGCGACCATCTATGGACTGAAGCTGCTCGATCTCAACCCGAAATTGCCCACAGCAAAGCCATCAACGAAGCCGTATCCAATCAAGATCGAAGAACCAACCCTTTGCGGACGCTTCACCGCCCGCGTCCTGCGCAATGTGAAAATCACTCAATCCGCCGGCATTGTAGCCGAGTGCTTCCGCCTGCTTGAACAGAAACTCATCTCGAACGCTGTTGACGCAACGAACTACGTCACACAGGCGATGGGTCATCCAACCCATGCCTTCGATCTCGATAAGCTTGAAGGCGGCATCATCCTGCGCTGCGCTCGCAAGGGCGAAAAACTCAGAACGCTCGACGGAATCGAACGCACACTCGACTCCGACGATCTCGTCGTCGCCGATGAAAAGAAAGCCCTGGCCATCGCCGGAGTGATGGGCGGCTGGGACACGATGATCACGCCGGAGACGAAGAATATCCTCGTCGAAGCCGCATGGTTCGATCCCGCCAGCGTGCGCCGCAGCTCCAAACGCCATCTGTTGCATACCGACGCCTCACACCGCTTCGAGCGCGGGGCCGATTTCAATGCTCCGCCCGTCGCTTCGGCGCTGGTCAGCAGCATCATTCTTGAAGCTGGGGGCGAAATTGAAGGCGATCTCGTTGATGTGATGATTCCGGAAGCCGAGCAACGCACCGCCAGGCGGCCGGCGATCACCTTTGCCGTCAGCGAAGCAAAGCGCATCCTTGGCGCAACCGAAGATTCCCAAGGAATCACACCCGATATGGCGGAAACGATCCTTACAGGGCTTGGGTGCAGGCTCAATAAGAACGGGACTCACCAAACATCGACGGCAGCGCAAGACCTCGATCCATCGCGCGCTGTTTCTGTCCCGAGCGGTAGCAAAGCCGACTATCAGGTCTTGCTTCCAAGCTGGCGTCTCGATCTCGAACGCGAAATCGACCTCATCGAAGAAATCGCCCGCGTCTACGGCTATAACCGCTTCCAGAACACGCTACCCACATTTGCAGGAGCGGTCGTCGAGCTCCCATGGGCGGAAAAAGAATCGACCATCCGCAGCACTCTGCTTGGTCTTGGCTGGACGGAGGCCGTTTCCAGTACCTTCTGTTCTGCAGCTGATGCGGTTACATTTGCATCGCAGCCAAACTCAGCCATCCCGCTCGGCAATCCACTTAGCGAAGAAGCAGGAATGCTGCGGTCCTCGCTCGCCTCCGGAATGTTAGGCATGCTTGCCCTCAACCTCAACCGCGATATGGAAGACGTGATGCTCTTCGAATTGGGGACAGTCTTTCAGGGAACTACAGACAAAGTCGAAGAAAAGCCCGCGCTCTCCATCGGCGCAACCGGCAAGCTGCCTCTTGCAGGCCCACATCAACCATCGCGTGAGCTTGATTTCTACGATGTTAAGGGAACCGTCGAAGCCCTACTCGGCAAATTTTTCGCCAAGTCGCTCTATTTCGACCGCTTTCCTTCTGATTCAGGTTTAATGCCTGCATGGCTGCATCCGGGCCGCTCTGCGCGCGCTGCCATCGATGGAGCAACAGTTGGCTACTTCGGCCAGCTTCACCCGGCGGAAGCCCAGCGCCGCAAGATCAAACAAACCATTTATATTGGCGAAATCTATCTCGACCGCCTTTATAAGCAGACTCTGCGCCAGCCTGTCGTGCGTGAATTATCCCGCTTCCAAGCCGTGCGCCGCGACTTCTCCTTCATTCTTGCCGCAGCTACACGTTGGGAACAGATAGCAGAAGCGCTCACTGCACTAGGCATCCCCGAGTTGCAGCAGTTTGAGGCAGTCGAAATCCTGGACGAAAAAGACTCGAAGCTGGTTCCCGCCGGGCACACCTCGCTGCTGCTGCGGACCGTCTTCCAGGCCCAGGACCGCACATTGCAGGAAGACGAGCTGCAAGGCTACGCACAACGCGTGATTTCCGCAGTTGAAGCTCTGGGCGGAAAATTACGGAGCTAGCTCGAACCCCACATCTCAAAATCGAGATGTGGGCCCCTGTCCTCACTTTCACGTAACAAACTGGTTGCGCCTGCACACATTCCCGTGCAATCGATGATTTTCCTCTGCGTAAAACCAGCTATACTGCGCGAAGAACGACTGAATTTCCCCCGTCAAAAGAGGTACTGATGTCCACGCTTGCACTGAAAGATGTTGAAGTCAACGTTACTGCCGACGATTTCAACGCGCTCGAACAGCGCGTCCTGCGCGCAGTTGAATTGCTGAAGAAAGAGCGCGAAGCCCGCGCCACGGCTGAACAGAATGCCGCCACTCTGCAGCAGTTGCTCGATGAGCAATCGACGCAACTGACTGAGGCACAGGAGCAGGTGAAAGCCTTCGAGAAGGAGCGCGAAACCGTGCGCCGCCGCGTTGAGCGCCTGCTGGGCCAACTGGAAGAAATTTCTGCCTGAGAAAATCGCAACAGGAGTATGAGTGATTCATGGCCGATTCTCAGAATGAAAGCACCAACGCCGCGCAGTTCGTAACCGTAGACATCTACGACCAGACCTATCGTCTCCGCGGACAAGACCCCGCATATATCCAGCATCTGGCCGAGGTGGTTGATACAAAAATGCGCACGGTTGCAGCGCAGGGCAAGAGCGTCGATTCGCTGCGCGTGGCCGTTCTCGCAGCGTTGAACATTGCCGATGAACTTTCGGCGCTTGAACAGCGCTATAATGCGCTGGCCGGTACAACAAAAGAAAATCTGCGCAACCGCGCCAGCAAGCTCAATGGCCTGCTCGATGCCGTGCTGATGGAAGACCGCAAGATCAGCTGAGGGCCGCTTGCAATCTGCGCCGTCTCCCGCTAGCATCCAACTAGAAACCGGCCTGCAAAGCAGGTGGCAGCGGTTAACGTCGGTTGAACCTACATTCATTGAACAGGGAGCTCGACTCGACAATCGGCTCGGTGCGCAGTGTCCGCCAGTCCGGAATGCCTAAAGAGCCGCGGAGAGTTCCCACCGTCTTAGGACGGGTTCACCGGCGCGTCGCTCCACGGCCCCGTGGGTCGGTTTTGCTTTCTTCATGAGGAAACCATGGCCAACAACGCTGCAACCACAGGTATCTCCTTTGGCTCCGCTTTTGCGTTAGTTTTGTCGTGGACGAAATGGCACGCATTCTGGTGGGCCATTTTGCACGGTTGCCTTGGCTGGATCTACGTCATCTACTACTGGTTCCGCTTCTATCATCGTTGAAGGTCCGCACCGCCTTGTACCCACGCCTCTTCCAGTTCGGACACATCGCCATCCCGACTTACGGCGTCTTTGCCGCCATTGCGTTAGTCGCAGCCCTCGCATTAGCCATGCAAACAGCGCGTTGCCTGTCTCTCGACGCAAATAAAATCTGGAACCTGAGCCTTATTGGCATTTTGACGGCGCTGCTGAGTTCGCGCCTGTTGTTGATTTTCTTCCACCTACGCGACTTTCTCGCCCATCCGTTCTGGATGCTCGGCCTAGTCAACGTCCGCAGCAGCGGCGCATTTTATGGTGGCGTACTGCTGGCATTTTGTGCCTGTCTCGGATACATATTCGCAGCCCGCCTGCCGCTGCGCCGCACACTTGACTGTCTCGCTCCCGCAATCGCACTCGGCCTTGCCATCAGCAGTCTTGGGACCTTCGCCGCAGGTTCGGATTATGGGTCACCGACTGACAAACCGTGGGGCATCATCTACAAACATGGGCTCGCTACGCTTTGGTCGGGCACGCCATTAGGAATACGTCTGCATCCTGTCCAGCTTTATGAGGCGCTGATTCTGTTTCTGTTGCTGGCCGTCCTGCTGTTTCAGCTTCCGCGTCGCCCGCATGACGGCGACATCGCCGGGACATTTTTTTTTGTCTACGGAATCACCCTGTATTTTCTGGATTTCTACCGAGGCAGCCGGAGCCTCGTCTTGCATGAAGCCATTACCATCGCGCAAATTCTGGCTGTCGCTCTTACGGTCGCAGGCGCAGTGCTTTGGATACGCCGAAAACCCGCGGCATTCTCTACGCATCCGTTAGAGTATGATTCGTAAACTCAAATCCGGTGAATACCGTCTTTATTCGCGTAAGAAGAATGAGTCGACAGGCAAGCGCCGCAATCTTGGCACTTTTTCTTCGCTAAAAGCGGCAAAGCAGCACGAGCGCGAGGTTCAATACTTTAAAAAGCATTAATCGCATAAGTGTTCGTCCCGTGGTCGCGGGAGAAACACCTAACGAAAACGCCCGTAGACCAGTTTTGTCTACGGGCGTCCGATTCAGTAGCCCTCCCCCAAGTGCTACTCAATGTCTGAACTTTATCGCGCGGCACCTATGCGATCCATCCCACAATCGGGTTTTTCAGAAACTATGTCGTAATAGGCTGTTTGATTACTTGTGTACTCTTGAAAAGAACCACTTAGCCAGATGGCCCACATTAACAGCTTCATCCGCATTCCACTGCTTGCCATACGCCAGCGCATTCGGCCGCTGCCGCGCATCAGCGTGCTCGACGAAGACCGCATCCACATGCGCGTGTGGCCCAATGATATCGATTTTTATTTCCATCTTAATAACTCGCGCTATCTCAGTTGCATGGACTACGGACGCATCCACATGATGGCCGCCAATGGCATTCTGTCACACGCGCTGAAAGAGCGCTGGGTAGCGCTGGTCGGCTCGGTCGATATCACCTATCGCCGGTCTTTGGATCTCTGGACAGCCTTCGAGCTTCGCACGCGAACGCTCTGCTGGGACGAGAAGTGGTTTTACATGGAGCAGAGCTTCCACTCGAAATCCGGGCTCGCCGCCATCGCCTGCGGGAAAATACTTTTCCGCAACAAGCAGGGGAACATCCCGCCGCAATTGATCATAGATATGGTTTCGCCGGGAACGGTTTCATCGCCGGTGTCAGAATCGCTGGCGCAATGGAACGAAATTACGAAGCAGCGACTCGATAGTTACAAATGAGTGGCATTGGCTGAATCACGCGTCTTTATTCACACAGAGGGACGCTAAGATATTTTTGTGCGAAAAGTTTTTCTTCCAGCCCTTCTTATAGTTTTTCTGCCTCTTGCCTTCCTTTCCGGCTGTTCAGCGTCGCCCGCGGTAGATGTGTCGCCCTCCATTACCATTCTCGGACAGGCCACGCCCATCACGGTCGTTGTGCGCGATCCGCAGGGCGTTCGTAAAGCGCAGGCCTTCGTCGAGCAGAATGGCAGCCGCTATTCTGTCTGGGAAGCCGCTCAACCGTCGAAAACGGCAACCAGCACATGGAGCTTCACTGCCGGAGCGAAATCCACTCCGCAGCTTAAGGACGGCAAGGCGAAGCTGATCATTGAAGCCACCGGGAATGGTCTTTTTGGCAAGACAGTCCACTGGGAGCGCGATGTCAACGTTGCAACCCAGCCGCCCAGCATCACCGCCGATTCCGACCAGCACTACCTTTATCTCGGCATGGCCGATCTTGCCACCTTGAACATCTCGGGCGCGTGGACAGGGGCCGGCATCCGCGTCGGCGACCAGACCTTCCGCGCGTGGCCCACGCCTGATGGCAAGTCCGGCTACTTTTCGCTCTTCGCCTTTGCCTGGAACATGCCGCCTGACACCGCCCCGGTTGCCTACGCATCGAACGGGGCGGGCAATGAAGTCACCAGCCCGCTCGTCTTTCAGTTTCCTAAAAAGGAGCAGCCCAAATACTCCATCCGCGATCTGCAGATCACCGACGCCTTCATGAACAAGGTCGTCAACGAACTCGATCCGAACGGGTCCGGTGATCCGGTAGCGCGCTTCGTAAAGATCAACAACGAAATGCGCAAGGCCGACAACCAGACGCTCTTCGATCTCCGAACCAAGACAGCCGACCACTTTCTCTGGTCGCAGCCCTTCCTGCGACAGGCACATGCGGCGGCTGAGGCCCACTTCGCAGATACGCGCAACTACATCTACAAGGGCAAGAAGATCGATCAGCAGACCCATCTCGGTTACGACCTGGCCGTCACGCAGCATGTTGGCGTCGAGGCGGCGAACGATGGCCGCATTGTCTACGCCGCCCCCCTCGGCATCTATGGCAACTGCATCGTCGTTGACCACGGCTATGGGCTCATGACCTTCTACGGCCACCTGAGCCAGATCAACGTGCACGAAGGCGACATGGTGAAGCGCGGCCAGGTGATGGGCATCAGCGGCATGACCGGAATGGCTGGAGGGGACCACATCCATTTTGGAATGCTGCTGGATGGCATCCAGATCGACCCCAAGGAATGGTGGGACCCTCACTGGATCAAGGACCACATCGCCAGCCGCGTGGATTTACCGGGATTTCAGGGCTGACCACCCCCTCCCCCATGCTGTACGGGGATCGTTTATTTTCAGCTACTTACAGAGGCTATCTTGTCCGGAGATCCTTTGTTTTATGTAACTTGCGTTAGAAATAAGAAAGGCATGGCTTTTGGCCATGCCTTTTCACTTTTGATTATAGCAGATTGAGGGGATTTCCTGCCGCGTGAATGGCGCTGTAAGTAATTGTTTCTAGTTTAGTTAGAACCTTGCAGCATGCTGAGGGCTTGACAAAAAAGTCGCTGCACCTTCGGTTTCGCTCTGGCCTACGGCAGTGAGGTAGGGCCTTCGGCCCCCCCACTTTATTCGGTGGGCTAAAGCCCACCGCTTTTACCCAGCCTCTGCTGCGGAGGGCAAACTATATTTTCTGCAGTCTGTGAAGCCGTGCCCATACGAAACCAACCAGAACTAAGCCCGCTGTCGGACGAGCATTCTTCGATACGGACAAATTCTTTATCATTTTGGCGGCTTTAAGAGGCTTTTTTGTGTCAGAAAGTGGCAGATAAGTGCGTTTTTGCTGTCATTATTTCGGTCATTCTCTGGAGTGTGGATTACATCACCGCGCCTACCTGCCAGGGGACGAATTCGTAATCGCCATAGTCGTTCTGTTCGCTGCGGGTCCGCTCGCCTGAGGCCACGGCCAGGATTTTGTCGAAAATCTGCCGGCCGATTTCTTCAATTGTCTTCTCTCCGGTGACGATTTCACCGCAGTTCAGGTCCATGTCTTCTGTCATGCGCTCATACATCGGAGTGTTGGTGGCGAGCTTGATGCAGGGCACCGGCTTGTAGCCGGTAGTCGATCCGCGTCCGGTGGTGAAGCACAGCATGTTGCAGCCGCCCGCGATCTGGCCAGTCACGGCGACGGGGTCGTATCCGGGCGTGTCCATAAAGACAAAGCCGCGCTTCGTCACTCGTTCCGCGTATTCGTATACCGCTTCGAGTCTCGACATGCCGCCTTTGGTGACGGCTCCCAAAGACTTTTCAAGAATTGTCGTCAGCCCGCCTGCCTTGTTGCCATGCGATGGATTATTGTCCAGGCTGCCTTTGTTGCGCGCCGCATAATCGCGCCACCACTCGATCCGGTCGAGCAGCTTCTGTGCTACTTCCGGCGTGGCAGCCCGGCGCGTCAACAGATGCTCCGCGCCATAAATCTCCGGCGTCTCCGCCAGAACCGCCGTGCCTCCATGACGAACCAGAAGGTCAGATGAAAAGCCAAGCGCAGGATTGGCTGATATGCCCGAGTAGCCATCCGACCCGCCGCATTCGAGCGCCAGCACCAGCTCCGACGCCTGTTGCACGCTGCGCCTCTGCGCGTTCAAGGCAGGCAGCATCGTTCGCACCGCTTCGATGCCGGCTTCAATCGTTTTCCGCGTGCCTCCGGTTGCCTGGATGGTCATGGTCCGCAGCGTCGGGCCTGCTGTGAGCGAGTGCGTCTCGACGATTGCCGGAATCTGATTTGTCTCGCAGCCCAGGCCGACCATGAGCACCGCGCCAACGTTCGGATGGCGCGCAAACCCTGCCATCGTCCGCGTCAGGATATGGTAGCCCTCGCCTTGCCCATCCATGGCACAGCCGCCGCCATGCGTGAATGCGGCGACCCCATCTACATTCGAAAACGCATCGAGTTCGCCCGATGAACTGAAATGCCGGGCGATGGCATGGGAGACAGTCGCCGAGCAATTTACGGATGAGAGTATTGCAAGATAATTCCGCGTCCCGACTCGTCCATCACTGCGTTTGAATCCCAAAAAGGTAGCGCGGTCTGCCTCGGGAAAAAACTCCGGAGCCACGGCATCGACGCAGAACTCATGCCGCAAGTGCAGATCGGTAATCGCAAGATTGTTCGAATGCACATGCTCACCGGCCTCGATGGGCCGCGTTGCATGACCGATCACCTGGCCGTATTTGAAGATTGCCTCGCCTGCGGCAATCGCTTTGAGCGCGATTTTGTGGCCGGTGGGGATAGGGGTTTTCATCGATATGCCAAACTCCGAAAGCACTATGCCGGGACTTAGCGAAACTCGCGCGACAGCGACGTTATCCGCTGCGTGCAGGCGGATGAGCGGAGGCTTTGTAGTAGGTATTGTGTAAAGATCCGTCGGCAATGTATCACCCAAACCGAGCAGTCAATTCGATGTGAGCGTCACTGTAGTAGCAATGGCAAATCACGCCCACCAAATACGACGCGCTCGATTCTCACGATCTTACGCCGTACGCGGAACAGAATCACATACCTGCCGACAATCGCCAGCCGCGCCTCTTCGCCAATCTCAGGCCGAAGCCGGTAGAGAAGAGGATTCTTCCCAATCTGCCGTATCTCTTCACGAATTTCCTGAATGAACTCAACCGCGCGACGCGGATTGTCCTGTGCAATGTAGTCGGCGATTGCCACCAGATCGCCTTCAATGAAGGGCGAAAACTCGATGCGCACTATTTGCTCATCGCCCGGTATTTCTTTTCAAGGCGAGAAAGCACTTCCTTCGGTGCGACACCGGGTGTTTCATCCTTGATGGCTTGTTTCCAGACTCGCCGCAACTCTTTCAGTCCTTGCTGGTGCAGATTCCGCTTTTGCGTCCACTCCCGCAGCGCATCGCGGACAGCTTCGCTGCTCGACGCATACTCTCCGGAGTCAACAGCGTCGCGAAGTTGAGCCACCATTTCCGCAGGAAGAGCGATGCTGATTTTTTCTATAGAGGGCATATTTTCCTAGTAGGAACCATTCCTACCGCTTATTTTAGCCGCAAAAACGAAATCGGGTAGAAAAAGCACTGACAAAACCTGATTGCATTTCTGCTCACACACTAATAGAAATGATTTAATGCCTTGCTGGCCTGATCTGTGGAACGAAATTTTGAGATTGAGATGGTTAATTGGCCTACTATTAGTTTTCATTTTAGTGGTCTTGATGCTGTGGTCACCGGGCATCAAGTGGCGTTGGCTGCGGATATCTCTTCGCATTTGTGGCGGGATAGGGGCGATAGTTGTCTTTCCTGTTGTGGGACTCTTTCTGCTCTTTGCCGCGACGAGTCCCAAGCCGCAATATCGGACAGTCAACTCGCCATCCGGACTTCATGAAGCCACGCTGAAGTATCAAGCCGGATTTCTCGGGAGAGATTTTTCCCAAGTCTCAATTAAAAAAGAGAGTTGCTGTCAGCATTTCACAGCTTACGAGTATGCAGGCCCGAGCGATGTCACGGAAACAAAGATGACTTGGCTTGACGATTCCCGTCTGCAAATTGAGTATTATTCTGACCCCGAGCGAATACAGAATTGTCGGAGCCGAGTTGAAGACGTGCTCGTCATCTGCAAACCGCTTCTGCGGCCACAATAGTCTAACTCGCCGCCAATTCCATTTCCCGCAACTCGCGCACCCGATCCCCAATCGCATACTTGAGCGCATCCACACCCAAGCCAGTCACCGCTGAAATCGCATAGAACCCAAGCTTCTTCCGCTTGGCCATCGCCTGCAGCTTCTTCAGCTTGTCGGGGTTGGCTACGTCGGCCTTTGATGCGACCACGATCATTGGTTTTTCGTCGAGGCCGTGGCCGAAGCTTTTCAGCTCACCCAGGATGACTTTGAAGTCTTCGACCGGATCGGGGCGGCCGCTTGAATCCGACACATCCACCAGATGCGCCAGCAGGCGCGTGCGCTCAATGTGGCGCAGGAACTGCACGCCCAACCCTGCGCCGAGATGCGCTCCCTCAATGAGCCCCGGAATGTCTGCGACGACGTAGCTTTCTTCGTGCGGGGCTTCGCCAATGGAGACAACGCCCAGGTTCGGCTCCAGCGTCGTGAAGGGATAATCGGCGATCTTCGGCTTTGCGGCTGAGAGGCGCGAGATGAGCGTCGATTTGCCCACGTTGGGATAGCCGACCAGTCCCACGTCGGCGAGCAGTTTCAATTCGAGGCGGTAACGCTTCTCCTCGCCCGGACGGCCCAGCTCGTGCTCACGCGGAGCCTGATGCGTCGACGTGGCAAAGTGCTGGTTGCCCCGACCGCCGCGTCCGCCGCGCGCAATCACAAAGCGCTCATCGGGACGCTGGAAATCGTGCACCAGCTCGCCTGTCTCTTCGTCGAAGAGCGACGTCCCGACAGGCACCTTCAGCACAATGTCTTCGCCATCGCTGCCGGTGCAGTTCGATCCCTCACCGTGCCGTCCGCGGTCGGCTTTGTGTTCAGGATTGAAGCGATAATGAACGAGCGTATTGTGACGCTCGCTCGATTCCATGACCACGTCGCCGCCATGTCCGCCGTCGCCGCCTGAGGGGCCCCCGCGCGGCACAAATTTTTCACGGCGGAAGGCCATGCAGCCATTACCACCGTCACCGGCTTTTACCCGGATTCGCGCTTCATCGATAAACATTTCTATGGTTTAGTCTAACGAATCGGCTAAGCTCGGAGCACGAATCCTGAAATTGTCGGAAGAAGAACATTTACCTCAGGGGCTAAAGCCCCTGAGGGTTGCATCTCTTGCGGCATGGCTGAAGCCATGCCCTTACGAAGCAGGCTTTCAGTCCTGCTGCGGGTTTGTGTTGGCTTTAGTGTTGGCATGAAAGCGATGCCTCGGCGGCTAAAGGCGCTGTGATATCGAAGTTTACGGCACGACTGAAGTCGTGCCCCTTCAAAGCAGGCTTTGCAGTATTGCCTGCTGGTTTGTGGGGATCAGGGAAGAGTCTGAGGAGTCGTTTGAGTGATGAGCCGGGGCTAAAGCCCGTAAATTTTTCCGGCATTGATTTACCGACCTAAAGGCCGGTGCTTCTACCTGAAAACCAAGGCTCCGTGATTGCTCAGATATCGACTTAGTCTCCGGCCTGAGTTTCTTTTATTTGTTTTGGAGATGGTTTTGAAGGTCTGGTTCGCGCTGCTGTGCGCACTTCTGCTTGTCCCCTGCTGCATCTCCCAATCGACCACCGCCGGAGCCATCGCGGTGACAGTGCTAGACGCGGAAGGCCGGGCCATTCCTAACGCCCAACTCGCTCTTCGCAATCCGGCGACCGGGTTCGAGCGCAACGCGAGAACCAGTGAAACCGGCAGCTTCTATTTTGAGGAACTGACGCCGGGAACCTACACGCTTATGGCCGGGGCTGACGGTTTCGCGCTCCTGCTCGAAAATTCCATCACCGTCGAAATAGGCCGGCTCACCCACATCGCGCCAAGGCTCGCAGTAGGCACCGCGCAGCAGACCATCAGCGTTACCGACAATGCGCCGATCATCGACACCACGACCGCTGCGGTCACGCAGAACATCAACCAGATGCAGGTGGACGAGCTGCCCAGCAATGGCCGCCGCTGGTCGAATTTTGCGCTGCTCGCTCCGGGCGTTACGCCTGACCAGAATGGATATGGTCTGCTCAGTTTTCGTGGCATCAGCGTCCTGCTGAACAACAACACTATTGACGGCGCGGACAATAATCAGGCGTTCTTCTCCGAAGAGCGTGGACGCACGCGCATCGGGTATTCGACAACGCAGGCCGCAGTGCGCGAGTTCCAGGTGAATACGTCGAATTTTTCAGCGGAGTATGGACGCGCTGCCGGAGGCGTTGTGAACACTGTGACGAAAAGTGGCGGCAACGACCTACATGGCCAAATCTTTTTCTATGACCGCGACAATAACTGGGGTGCGACGAATCCATTTACAACTCTCACTTCGCGTACTGCGACGGGCAGTTTTGTGACAACGCCTTTCAAGCCTTCTGATGTCCGCAAGCAGTGGGGCCTAAATGCCGGAGGCCCTATCCGCAAGGGCAAACTTTTCTGGTTCTTTGCTTATGATCAGTATCGGCGCGATTTTCCCGGCGTGGCCCGCGCTGGTACTCCGGAGAAATTTTTCGAGACGCCTTCGGCGCAGCAGATATTGACGCTTGCCGGGCGCATCCAGCAGACGCCAGCGCAGGCGCTTGCCAGCTACAACAATCTGCTCAACGGCTTGAACAGTCTGCTCGGCGACGTTCCGCGCAACGGGAACCAGGTCATCTTTTTCCCGAAGATTGACTGGCAGCTTAACGAGCGGAACCACCTTGTCTTCCAGTACAACCATATGCGGTGGTCATCGCTGAATGGCGTGCAGACGCAGGCGTCGGACACTTATGGTGTTGCGAGTTTCGGGAACGACTATGTGAAAGAAGACTGGGGCATCGCGCGATGGCAGTACTTCCTCACCGCCAACATGCTCAACGAAGCCCGCTATCAGTATGGGCGCGATACCGAATCCGAATTCGCTCCGGCTCCCGCGCCCTTTGAGCAGAGCCTGTCAAAGAATGTTTATGGCCACGCGCCACAGATCTCGATTGCCGCATCCAGCGACGGCTTCCGCTTTGGCAAGCCGGCGTTCCTTGACCGCCCTGCTTATCCCGACGAGCGCCGTCAGCAGTTCGTGGACACCATCACATGGATCAAGGGAAACCACGCCATCAAACTTGGTTATGATCTGAATTACGTCACCGATTACAGCGACAATCTTTACGACCAGAACGGGACCTACGATTATTCCAACCCGCTGGACTTCGCCGCCGACTACTACTTCCCCAATCACTGTTCGGGGACAACAACTGGCGTGGGCGATCTGCCTTGCTATGCGTATTTTCAGCAGGGTATTGGCTATACGAAGTTTCAATTTCAGACCATCGATTACGCCGGATTCATTTCCGATGAATGGAAGCTGCGCCATGGCCTGACGCTCTCCTACGGCGTGCGCTACGAGTACGAGCAACTTCCGAACACCAACAAGAATCTTGTTAACCCCGACATTCCCCAGACTGCGGCCCTCCCTCACGACCGCAACAACTTCGGGCCGCGTCTCGGTGTTGCCTGGGACAATGGCGGCAAGGGGCACACTGTCCTTCGCGCCGGATATGGCATCTACTATGGGCGCATCATCAACTCGACTGTGTTCACAGCACTCTCGGCTACGGGATCGCCGAATGGCCAGAGGACTTATTTCTACCGGCCAACTGATCTGGGGGCGCCGCCGTTTCCTTATGTCTTCAGCCACAAGCCGACGCTGGCGGTTGCGCCCAACGCCGTCTATTTCGATCCGCGTTTTCAGAACCCGCAGATTCATCAGGTCGAGATGTCGCTCGAACAGGCCCTTCCCAACAAAACCACGCTGACTTTTACTTATATGGGCAGCGCTGGACGCGAGCTGCCCAACTTTATCGACGCCAACATTGATCTCAGCGGCAACCAGCCTTTCCCCACCATCACCTACACCATTGACGACGCTACTGGAAAAGGCCCGCTGCACGGGACATACACGACGGATTTCTTTACGCAGCGGATCAATCCGAACTACCAGCAAATCACGGACATCTTCAGCGAAACCAACTCCGCATATCGGGCCGGGGTCGTCAAACTCAGCCATCACTCGCGCGCGCTTGACCTCAGCGGTTCCTATACCTACGCTCATGCCGTTGACTACAACCAGAATGAGAGCACCTTCGCCGATCTGCATGATGTGCTCGACCCGACGGACTTCAAGCTCGAATACGGCAACTCGAATTTCGACCTTCGCCACCGTATTACGGGCGGCGCCGTCGCTCATGCCCCATGGCGGATTCATGGATTCTGGGGCTATATCGTCAATGGATACCTGATCGCGCCCGTCGTCGAGCTACGAACTGGCCTGCCCTTTACGATGCGAACCACCGGCTCGATTCCATCGCTCGAATGTTCCTATCAGCAATTCCTGCTGGGGATTTGTCGATCGACGAAAATCGTCGGCCTCGGTGCGAGCATTAATGGCTCCGGAGGCGACAACCGCATCCCCACAGTGGGCCGAAATACCTTCCGCTATCCGCGCATTTACAATATCGACGCTCGGCTGGCCAAGAACACGCGAATCGGCGAGCGCTACAACCTCGAAGTGGTCGGCGAAATCTTCAACGTCCTCAACCACCAGAACGCGACGAACATCGATACGGTGGGATACACCATCGACGGCGCCAGTGCACCCGGCGGCAATGGGCGGCTCACCTTCCTGAGCGGAGCCAATGGCCAGGCCCGGTTTGGCACAATTACCAATGCCAACAGCACGACTCTCTATCGCGAGCGCCAGCTCCAGCTGGCCATGCGCCTGCGCTTTTGAACAGGGCAAATAAAATCCGCCTCAGTTATTATGGAACCACACAGTAAGAGCGGTCTCGATCCCTATTAACGAGTTTGTAAAGCAGTTATGGGAATCTGAAGGCGGCTGTCTCTGATTCCTTGCGCCTATCAATACTTATTGCGCGCCCCAGAGATAACGTTAATGCGTACCTGCAATGTTGGGTACAGGCCGACAGAAAGAGTTTCAATTTTTTAGGAGAGCCAAAATGCTGCAACGACTACGGCGAACCTCGCTCGCCGCAATGCTCGTATGTTTTATCGCATGTGCATGCTTGTCCAGGGCATATGCGCAAAGCTCAGTCGATGGTGCGATCGGCGGTACCGTCATGGACAACAGTGGCTCCGTCGTTCCCAATGCCGCCGTTGTCGTCCAGAACAACGGCACCAATGCCCAGCAGACTGCCACCACGGACGGATCCGGCTATTTCCGCATCATTCATCTGCAGCCCGGAACCTACAGCGTCTCCGTTACAGCGGGTGGCTTCAACGCCTACAAATCCACCGACCTGACTGTACAGGTCGGCCTGCTCACCGATCTCGAAGCGCGTCTGACCATCGGCTCATCTACGCAAACCATCGAGGTCACCGGCGAAGCGCCGGTCATCAACACTACTTCGGCTGACTTTGCCGGCGTGATTCCGACAACCGTCCTGCGCGATCTGCCCGTCAGCAACTACCGCTGGTCGTCCTACTCGCTGCTTACGCCCGGCGTTGTCAACGACTCCAACGGCTACGGCCTGCTCAGCTTTCGCGGCGCAAGCACCCTGCTCAACAACGTCAACATCGACGGCACCGACGACAATCAGGCGTATTTCTCTGAAGAGCGTGGCCGCACCCGCGCCGGCTACTCCTTCTCGAAAGCGGCAGTGCAGGAGTTCCAAGTCAACACTTCGAATTACTCGGTCGAATATGGACGCTCCGCTGGCGGCATCGTCAACTCGGTTACCAGGAGCGGTAGCAACTCGTTCCACGGCGAAGGCTACTACTACGACCGTGACTCCGCCTGGGCCGCAACCAATGCCTCTGTTACGAAGCCGTTCCTGACTCCCGCCGGAACCTACCAGGTTCTGCCCTTCAAGCCGACTGACCTTCGCCGCCAGTATGGTTTCGGTGTTGGTGGTCCTATCCTGAAAGATCGCCTCTTCTTCTTCTTCGCCGCCGACAAGTTCTATCATGACTTCCCCGGTACGGCGACCATCACCGGCACAACGGCGAATGCCAACTTCTTCAACCCGGCAGACCCCACGCTTCCCGCAGGCAAAACCTGCAGTTCGTCAGGCCTGTCGTATCAGGACCAGCAAGTCTGCGCGATTTCTAAAATCACCAGCCTTTCCTATAGCGGTGCGGGAAACAGCGCCTACAGCGTCTACACGCAGGGCATTTCGAACCTCACCAGCATGCTTGGCACCGTGCCCCGTACCGGCGACCAGACCCTGTACTTCCCACGCCTCGACTGGCAGGTGAACTCCCGCAATCACGTTTCCGTGGAAGCCAACCGTATGCGCTGGACCTCGCCTGCAGGTATCCAGACCAGCCCAGCCGTCGCCTATGGTATCCGCAGCTTCGGCAACGATTACGTCCGCGACAACTGGATTGTCGGTAAGCTCGACACCTTCCTGACTTCGTCGCTCAGCAACGAAGCTCGCTATATGTACGGACGCGACTTCGAATACGAGTTCGCCCAGTCGCCAACTACATACGAGCAGAACAACCTCATCAACACGCCGAGCGGTTACGTCAATCCTCTCGGTCTGCCGGTCAACGTCTTCCTTTCCGGATTCTTCCAGTTCGGCACGCCGCAGTTCCTGCAGCGTCCTTCCTATCCTGACGAGCGCCGCTGGCAGATTGCCGACACCGTCGAATGGATTCGCGGCAACCACGACTTTAAGTTCGGTGGCGACTACATCCACACCTACGATCTGGTCCAGAATCTCTACAATCAGTACGGCGGATACAGCTACACCGGCGCAACGCCCATCGGCAACTATCTCGGAGATCTCTATCTTTCGCAGAATGCAGCGACGGCTCCCGGCGCCCTCCATTACAGCGGGGGATTCGGTCAGGCCTTCGGCTCTCCCGGATTCGATTTCACGACGGGTGACTACTCCGGCTTCGCTCAGGACCAATGGAAGTTTTCACCGCGCCTCAGCCTGACCGGAGGTATTCGCTACGAGTACGAGCAGTTCCCGAGTCCGATCGTCCCCAACGCAGCCATCCCGCAGACAACTCACATGCCTGACAACAAGTCGAACATCGGTCCTCGTGTCGGCTTTGCGTATGACGTCTACGGCGCCGGCAAAACCGTCCTCCGCGGCGGATACGGCATGTTCTTCGCGCGCGCCATCAACTCGACCATCTACCAGGCTCTATCCGCCACCGGTGCTCCCGCCGGACAGGTGTCCGTCTCCTTCACGACGACGACCCCGGGCGCTCCCACATTCCCGCAGGTGCTCACCAGCACTTCTAACATCGCTGGAGCCGGCGGCAATGCCTACTACTTCGATCCCAACTTCAAGCTGCCCCTGATCCATCAGGCCGACCTTACCCTTGAGCAGGATATGGGCTGGGACAGCGTCTTCAGCCTCTCATGGCTCGGCTCCTGGGGACGCCGTCTGCCCGACTTCGTTGACACCAACCTGCCGGCTCCCACAGCGGTCAACTTCATTGTCAACGATCCTGGACAGCTCGGACCTCTGGGCAATGGAAGTACCTTTACGACCAATGCGTTCTTCCGCGAGACCACCAAGAACTTCCGCCCCAACCCTGCCTATGGATCTATCACCGATATCTTCAGCGGCGTCACCTCGAATTACGAGGCCTTCGTCGCCCAGTTCAAGCACCGCATGTCGCACCATGTTGAGTTGAACGCCAACTACACCTGGTCGCATGCTCTTGATTTCGGTCAGAACAACACCACCGGCGCCAGCGCTACCTCGCTGCTCGACCCGACCAATATCCGCCTCGACTATGGCAACTCCAACCAGAACGTGCCCAACCGCCTCGTCGTCTACGGCGTCGGCGATTCCTGGTGGCACGCCAATGGCTGGCTCGGCTACCTCGTCAATGACTTCGAGATCTCACCCAGCTATGCCATGCAGACCGGTTTGACGTATTCGGCGAATATCAACGGCGCATCCAGCACGCTCTATGACACTTCAGGAACGACACAGAGCATCATCAGCACCAGCTCGTTCAACGGATCGGGCGGCGCCAACCGCGTTCCTGTCATCAATCGCAATAACTTCCAGCAGCCAAGAACGAACGTTCTCGATCTGCGCCTCTCCAAGCGCATCAAATTCGAGGATAAGTACGCGTTGGAATTTCTCGGCGAGGCCTTCAACATCGCCAACCACCCGAACGTGACCGCCGTTAACGCGACTGCCTATAACGTGACGCTCGACAACGTGAACCACCTCAACACGCTCACGCCGTATTCGGTGCCCTTCTCGCAGACGACGAGCACCAACAACAGCAACTTCGCCTACAACGTCCGCCAGCTGCAACTGGCGGTCCGCTTCCAGTTCTAAAGAAGCGGTTTACCTGAACGCGGCGGCTTCGGCCGCCGCGTTTTTCTTATGGCGCACGGTAAAATAGAAGCTGCTCAATGCCTTTTATGGAACAGTATGATGTGGTCGTGGTCGGCGCCGGACACGCCGGCTGCGAGGCGGCCATGTCCGCGGCCCGCATGGGCCTGCGCACCGCCCTGTTCACGCTGAATCTCGACCTCATTGCGCAGATGTCCTGCAACCCGGCCATCGGAGGCATCGCCAAGGGCCATCTCGTCCGCGAAGTCGATGCGCTCGGTGGCATCATGGGCGAAGTGGCCGACGCTGTCGGCATCCAGTTCCGCCTGCTCAATACCTCGCGCGGTCCTGCCGTGTGGTCGCCGCGCGCGCAATGCGACAAGCAGCAATACCGCGTAAAAATGCGCGAGGTGCTCGAGTCGCAGCCGAATCTGTTTATCAAGCAGGCCGAAGTCGCGGATGTGGTGTTTGCTGACGTCGCTTCAAATGAAGACACTAGGGTGCCCCATCCTATCGCGTCTTTTGCGATAGGGTGGGAAGGTAATGCAGCCGATAAGCCGAGCAAAATCATCGGTGTGAAGTTGCGTGACGGCCGCATCGTCCACGCTGACGCTGTCGTCATCACCACGGGAACGTTCCTCAATGGCTTGATCCATTGCGGAGAAGAGAATTACCCCGCGGGACGCAGCGGTGAACCGCCTTCTGTTCTGCTGGGCGAGGCGCTGAAGCGTCTCGGCCTGCGCGGCTGCCGCCTCAAGACCGGAACACCGCCGCGCCTGGATGGCCGCACGATTGACTGGAGCAGGTTTGATGAGCAGCCCGGAGACGCCGACCCGACTCCGTTCAGCTTCCGCACGAAAGAGATTGAACAGCGCCAGATATCCTGTCACATCGCCTATACCACGCCGGAGACGCTGCGTCTCATCCGCGAAAATGTCTCGCGTTCGCCCATGTATTCCGGCCAGATCAAGGCCACTGGGCCGCGCTACTGCCCGTCGATCGAAGACAAGGTCGTTAAGTTCCCGGACAAGGAGCAGCACCAGTTCTTCCTCGAACCCGAGGGCCTGAACACGCATGAGGTCTATGTCAACGGCATGTCCACCTCGCTGCCGATGGACGTGCAGTGGCAGATCGTCCACTCGATCCCCGGCCTCGAAAACGCAGAGATGCTGCGGCCGGGATATGCGATTGAGTACGACGCCATTGATCCGACCGAACTCGACAGAAGCCTGCGCGTCAAGCAGTTCGAGGGCCTTTATCTCGCCGGGCAAATCAACGGGACTTCAGGCTATGAAGAAGCTGCCTGCCAGGGCCTGATGGCCGGCATTAACGCCGCTCTTTATGTTAAGGGCGAGCATCCATTCACGCTCGACCGCACTGAAGCCTACACCGGCATCCTGATCGACGACCTCATCAGCAAGGGGACCAACGAACCGTACCGGATGTTCACCTCGCGCGCCGAGTTCCGCCTGCATCTGCGCATCGACAACGCTGACCGCCGCCTCACGCCTCATGGCCGCCGCCTAGGACTCATCAGCGACGAAGCCTGGACTGACTACGAGCAGAAGCAGGCGCGCGCTGTGGCCCTCGAAAAGCTGCTGTCTACAAAGAAGGTCAACCTTGAGCGCCTGCAAGCGCTTCTGCCGGAACTGGCTGCGCAACTCGGCAACATCGCCGGACAGACCTATGCTCAACTGCTCAAGCGCCCTGAGGTGACTATTGATGCGCTCTTCCCGGTGATTCGTGAAGAATTGCTAACTACGGATAGCGCTCTCTTTGGTGCATGGATTCATGAGGCTGTCATCCTGAGCGAAGCGCAGCGCAGTGAAGGACCTGTTTTTCATCCTTTAGCCGCGCACATTAGAAACGAACTCAAGTCCGTCGAAACCGAAATCAAGTACGCGGGCTATCTTGACCAGCAGAAGAAGGCCATCGACAAGCTCAAGAAGGCGGAAGAGCGAGCCATCCCCGAATGGTTCGACTACAAGAACGTCAGCGGCCTCTCCCGCGAGATGCAGGAAAAGCTCATCCGCGTCCGCCCGCAAACTATTGGACAGGCTAGCCGCATCCCCGGTGTAACCCCAGCCGCGCTCACGCTCATCAACGTCTATATTGAGATTCAGGCGAAGCGTGGACTTGCGCGTGCCACTTAGTCGCGTTTGCAGTAAACAATTTCGACATACATCGAACAAAAACCCAGTCAAAACTGATCGATTGTTATGATTCCAAACAGATCGATAAGGCTTTGAGCGGACCTTAGTAGCATCCATCGAACGGCAATTGGAGATCGAGGAGTCGGTAAGCCGCGAGAGCACACTCAACGCTCGTAGCTATACCTCCCGCACAGGGCCGATGAATTCGAGATTGCATCCAGCGTAAAGACAGGGACTTTCTGCCCGGAGAAGAAGGCGAGGTGCAGCGTGCGCCCTTCAACATACGCTGCGACCCACTGCGTATCTTCACCTTCACACAGGGTGTTCTTGTGCAGGAACTTCCTGGCGCCGGGTATGTTCATCTTGTAGAGATGGCCCTTGTTGGCGGTGTTGTTGCTGTCCACATCGAAGACGGAGCTGACCTGCGCCGAATCAAGATCGGCTGCATGAACAATGTCAAAGTTGGAAAAATAGATGGTCAGCTTCGCGTCGGAAAATCCCACATCGCCGGTAACAGACTTGGCTTCCGCACTTGCCGCGCGCCAGTAGCCCAATTCCTGCGCAGTGGCCGACATGGAACCGGCCAGGAGCAATCCGGCAATGGCCGAGAGTAAAAATCCTTGCTTCATCTATTTAGCATGACATTCATGGATGTCTTGAGCAATTCGTGATTCCGAAACTACAGTGTGCTTCATAAATCCGTCAGACCCAATTCTTGGGTGGTTTGCCGAGGCTAAAGCCTCTCGATTTGCGGCTCAAATTCACCGGCCTGAAGGCCGGTGCTTCTACCCAAAACCATTTATGAAAACATGCTGTCGCGAAACAGGGTTTCTGTAGAATAGTCGCGACAATGCGGTCAGGAATCCAGCGTTACTTATTGGAGCTGATATGCAGATTCGGAACTGTCCTTTCCTCGCAATCATCTGCTGCTCTCTCGCGCTAACCGCCGCCGGCCTGGCGCAGGAGCAGCCGCATCCGGAACATACCTGGGACTATGGACAGTTGCACGGGCCAAGCCATTGGGGCGAACTCAAGCCGGAGTTTGCTCAGTGCGTGAATGGGCATCACCAGTCCCCTATCGACATCCGCAATCCTCAAAGGGCCGACCTGCCGCCCATCCAGTTTGATTACAAAGCTTCGCCGCTGGACATTATTGATAACGGCCATACGATCATGATCAATTACGCACCCGGAAGCTTTATGTTTGTGGGCGGCAAGAAGTATGAACTCAAACAATTCCATTTCCACAGGCCAAGCGAAGAGAAGATCGACGGCAGAGGTTTTGCAATGACGGCGCATCTGGTGCACGCCGATCCCAATGGCAAGCTGGCGGTGGTTGCAATTCTGCTTCAGAAGGGAGAGGACAACCCCCTGGTGCACGAACTATGGAACGACCTGCCGAAGGAAAAGGACAAGGAAGAACACCTCAACAATATCCAGATTGAAGTGGCCCGGCTGCTGCCCGCCGATCACGGCTACTACACGTTTGATGGTTCGCTCACGACACCTCCATGCAGTGAAGGCGTGACATGGTATGTGCTGAAGCATCCTGTGACGGTTACGGCAGCGGAGATCGAGCAGTTTTCGAAGATCTACCGCAACGATGCCCGGCCCACCCAGCAGCTTTACGACCGGGTCGTTATGGAAAGCAAGTAGCGCTTTCAGTGTGCCCGAGGGGGTAACAGATACAGCGTCATCGCGAAGACCAGATAAACCATCAGCACGAACACCCCGACAAACCAGGTAGATCGTCCGCTGCTGGTGACCAGGGCCGCTGCCATTGTGGCGATCAGCATCATGACCACCGCGCCCGGCCAGAACTGCAGGTCCATTGCCTGAGGGCCAATGACATAACTCAGCAGCACCAGCACAGGCGCGACAAACAGCGCGATCTGGGAGGCGCTTCCCAGCGCAATGCCTACGCTCAAGTCGAGTCGGTTCTTACGGGCGCCGGAAAACGCTGAACCCATCTCCGCCGCGCCGCCCACCAGCGCCACGACGATGAAGCCTACAAACGCTGGCGTCATACCAAAGGACAATGCTGCCTGTTGTACGGACTCGACAAATACCTCGCTGACCAGTGCGACAAGCACGGTGACGATGGCCAGTGTGCCGAGGGCTACACCGAGAGGCAGTGGCGCCTCGCTGCTTTCACCGGATTCCGCAACGGCAAACAACTCGCGGTGGGTCTTAAGTGAAAACAAGAGCCCCAGTGCGTATGTGGCGAGGAGCAGCACGGCCAGCGCCAGGCTTAACTTCTGGGTGAATGCCGATCCCGCTGGCGAGTCTGCTTCCTTGACGGCTGAAGGAACCAGAAGCGCTACTGTGGCTAGGAAGAGCAATCCCGCCTGAAAGCGGGCGTTTACCCGGTTGTATTCCTGGAGATGGTGTTTAAGTCCACCAAGCAGGAACGATGCCCCAAGCATAAAGAGTGTGTTGGCGACGATCGCGCCAGCGATGGAAGCCTTCACCAGCATGTACTGACCGGATTGCAATGCGGCGAGAACGATGACCAATTCGGTCAGGTTTCCCAGTGTGGCGTTGAGCAGTCCGCCGACTGCGTCTCCAGTCCGGTGCGCGACAGATTCCGTGGCAAGGCTTAATAGAGCCGCCAGAGGTATGATGGCAAGTACCGAGAGAATAAATAAGAGCGTGTGCGATTCGGGTATAAGCCAATGACACACGAACAGGATCGGGACGAATGCCAAGCCCCATAACAGCGGGTTATGGCCTATTTCCTTGAGTAGCTGCTTCATCGGTTCACCTCAGGTTCTCCTCGTCCTTTGGTGGTATCGTCACGGTAAGTACCGAATTAAGCGCCTGACATTCGAGATCTGTCAACCGAATGTTCCGAAGAAGAGCAGTAATTAAAGCACGATTAATTTAGTAAGGAACAATCCCAAGGACGCCTTCACAGGCGAGGGTATTTCCAGCTGTTGATATTGTTGAGACGTGGAGAAATTTGCTTCGTTCACATGAGAATCCTGCCTGACCTGAATCGCGGGATCGTAAAGTCGCCGTGACGCCACGGCTCGACGCATCGCTGCAAATCGGAGCACAATGGTGAGTCTCAATCATCGGGAGGAGGCGAATGGCGCAAGCAACCTGTCCCCACGTCAAGGATCACGAAAAGAACGTTAAGGCCAGCAGCAAAGGCTGTGAAGACTGCCTGAAAACCGGAGACACCTGGGTGCATCTCCGCATGTGCATGGAATGCGGCCACGTCGGCTGCTGCGACTCGTCGAAGAACCGCCATGCCCGCGCGCACTTCCATGCGACCCAGCACCCTATCATCAAGTCGGCGGAGCGCGGCGAGAGCTGGCGCTGGTGCTACATCGACGAAACGTACCTGCAATAAGGGCGTAAACATGAGCAAGGTGAGAGAGTACGAAGGCCAAGGCATCACCATCCTGTACGATGTGGCGCGCTGCTTTCACGCTGAAGAGTGCATTCACGGCGCGCCGGGAGTATTTCAGAAAGACGCACGTCCATGGGTCAGCCCCGATGGCGAAAACCCGGCCAAAACAGCGGAGGTCATCCATCGCTGCCCGACCGGCGCTTTGCACTATCGCGCGAAAGACGCTTCTCTCAACGAGGAGCCGGATGCCGAAAATACCGTCACCGTGACCGCAAACGGCCCGTTGCTGATGCGCGGAGACATGGAGATCAGTCTGTCGGATGGCCTGCTCAAGGAAACCCGCGCCGCCTTCTGCCGCTGCGGAGCTTCGGCCAACAAACCATTTTGCGATGATTCTCACTACCGCATAGGATTTACCGATCCTGGGCCAGCTGCTTCCGATGCTGCGAATGGCGAGGCGGCAAATGGGCCTGTGACCCTGACCCTCGCGCCGAATGGCCCTCTGCTGGCGAAGGGAGCCGTCATTGTCAGGAACGGCGATGGCCAGACCGCATCTGTGGTCACTCAGACCGCATTCTGCCGCTGCGGCGCTTCGGCTAACAAGCCCTTCTGTGACGGGAGCCACAAGCGCATTGGATTTACCGGCTGAACGTTGAAGCGGGTATTCTGTGGCCACCTATGAAACACGATCAGGCGGTCGAACTTCTGCGTGAAGCGCTGCCTCAGTTGCAGCAGTCATTCGCGCATCTGCCCACTCGCGACTTTGAGGAACCATCGACTGACGCTATGCGTTCGGTTCTGGCAGAGATCACTGGGCGTCTCGCGGACAACTATCCCTACTTCCACCCGCTCTACGCCGGACAGATGCTGAAGCCGCCGCATCCTATCGCACGCGCA
The DNA here is from genome assembly GCF_035631355.1 of Alloacidobacterium sp. Lineage (NCBI taxonomy): Bacteria > Pseudomonadati > Acidobacteriota > Terriglobia > Terriglobales > Acidobacteriaceae > Alloacidobacterium > Alloacidobacterium sp. The sequence continues at coordinate 34,688 of NZ_DASQIX010000036.1, read as the reverse complement.
GCCTACGCATTGGCGATGTGGCTCAACCCCAACAACCACGCGCTCGATGGAGGCCGCGCCAGCTCGCATCTTGAAGTCGAAGCTGTCCGCGAAATCGCGGCGATGTTTGGATGGACGGAATACCTGGGCCATCTGACCAGCGGTGGGACATTCGCGAACCTCGAAGCTTTGTGGGTCGCAGGCGAGCTTGCTCCGGGAAAGAAAATCGTCGCCTCAGAGAACGCCCATTATACCCACAACCGCATCAGCGCCGTGCTGCGCCTGCCATTTGCAAGCATCGCAGCTGATGCTCGCGGCCGCATGGACCTGTCCGCGCTTCAGGCTGCTTTGCAGTCCGGCGAAGTGGAAACGGTCGTCGTGACGCTGGGAACGACTTCGTCAGGCGCGGTTGATCCGCTCGACCGGATTCTCGATCTGCGCCAGCGCTACGGATTCCGCATCCACGTTGATGCGGCCTATGGAGGCTATTTCAAGCTGGTCTCAAATCTGGCAGAAGATGCAGCCCAGGCCTTCTCGCATATTCATGAGGCTGACTCCATCGTTGTCGATCCACACAAACACGGCCTGCAGCCATACGGATGCGGCTGCATCCTCTTTCGCGATCCATCCGTTGGCCGCCTTTACAAGCACGACTCTCCCTACACTTACTTCACTTCGAGTGAATTGCATCTGGGCGAAATCAGCCTGGAATGCTCTCGCGCCGGAGCCGCTGCAACCGCCTTATGGGCGACGCAAAGGCTTCTGCCGCTGAGGCCGGACGGCGAGTTCGCAAATGGACTGGCGTGCGGCCTAAAGGCGACACTGCGCATCTATGAAAGGTTACGAAAGGACAAACGATTTCTTACTGGTCCTGAACCGGAACTGGACATTCTGGTGTTCGCTGTGAAAGCGTGTACATTGCAGGAATCTTCCAGGCTCGCTACGGCAGTATTCGATCATGCGGCAGCAGAGGACTTGCACCTGGCGCTTGCCCAGATACCGATCAGCTATTTCGGAGAGAACGCGTGGCCGGACGCGCCAGCCGGCAGCAAAGTTACATGCCTTCGATCCGTGCTGATGAAGCCAGAACACCTTGACTGGGTGGATGAGATATGGAAAAGGTTGAGCCACGCAGCGTCGAAAGCAATGAAAGCAGCGGACGAATAGAACAAGCCGTGCTGGAAAACGGCGTCCTTCGCGTGACCGTATTACCTTCACTTGGCGGAAAGATCGCTTCCATTCAGATCGTTTCCAGTGGAGAAGAATTGCTGCAGCAGCCGTTGCGGCCGTATGCTCCGCGCGTTCCATACATGAGATTCGATGAGAGCGACGCCAGCGGGTGGGATGAATGCCTTCCCTCGGTGGCCGCCTGCGAGGTGCAAACAGCTTCGGGAAAGGTGTCGGTTCCTGACCACGGAGATTTCTGGCAGGTTCCCTGGCAGACGCTTTCGCGGAGCGGGACGGAACTCGAAATGTCCGCTGACGGGTTCAGTCTTCGGCTGCGATTCAGTAAGACCCTGCGGCTTGACGGTGATTGCCTACATGTTGCCTATCGGATCCAGAATCTGAGTAAAGAGTCAGTGGAATACATCTGGTCGGCGCATCCGCTGTTCGCCGTCGAGCCGGGAGACCGCATTCTGCTGCCGGACTCGGTCCGCGAGGTCACAGTCGAAGGCACGGCGGAAAACCGTCTTGGTAGGCGGGGGGCAAAGCAGCCCTGGCCTGAGACGAAATTAGCCAATCAGGAAATTATCGATCTGTCTGTTGCCGGCAGGATTACTGATAGAACCGGCGACAAGCTTTTCGCGCAGTCTCCACAGGAAGGCTGGTGCGCCATCGAGCGCAAGCGGTTGAAATGCCGGATTGAATTGCATTTTGATCCCAAGGATTTGCCGGTTCTGGGGCTTTGGATTTGCTATGGCGGCTGGCCGGAAGGCGGAGTAAACCGGCAGCAATGCGTTGCTCCTGAACCATGCACTGCGATGGGCGATTCCCTGGCGACAGTGATGACGCAAGGCGGCGCGCGGAAGCTTGAGCCTCAAGCGCAAGACCACTGGGCGCTCGAATTACGAGTGGGTAGTGTATTGTAGTCGGAGTGGTTATTTTTCCTGAGGCTGATGAAATGCCAGATGTAAGCGGTATCAGGAGACTCCACAGGGAACGGTTTGGCCAGGAACCTGAAGTCTTCATGGCTCCGGGCCGCGTCAACCTGATTGGCGAGCATACCGATTACGCTGATGGCTTTGTGATGCCGGCAGCGATCAACTTCGCTACTCTGGCGGCTGTTTCTCCCGCTGCCGACCGCAATGCGACACTCTTTTCCAGGAATTTCAACGAATCAGTATCTCTCTCGCTCGATCTGATTGGCGAACACGGTTCGCACCACTGGAGCGACTATCCCTTTGGCGTGCTTTCAGTCCTGCAGCAGGAGCGAATCAGCGTTCCCGGATTCCATCTAACTCTCGACGGCGATGTTCCCCTGGGAGCGGGCCTGAGTTCCTCTGCTTCGATTGAAGTGGCAAGTATGCTGGCCATGCTCCATGTCGCGGGGGTTGAGCTTCCCCTACCTAAAGTCGCCCTGCTATGCCAACGCGCGGAAAATGACTATGTCGGCGCTCCGTGCGGAATCATGGACCAGTTCGTCTCATGCTGTGGCGCTGCCGATCACGCTTTGCTGCTGGACTGCCGCAGTCTTGGCTACCGGTTAGCGCCCATTCCGAAACACCTGAGTCTGGTGATCTGCAACACCATGGTGAAGCACTCCCATGCGGGTGGCGAATACGGTACGCGCCGTGCTGAAGTTGAAGAAGGCACGGCGATCCTCCGACGCCATCGTCCGGAAATTCGCCTGCTGCGCGACGCGACCGTTGACGACCTCAAGCGCTGGGGACACGAAATGCCTCCAAACGTGCTCAAGCGGTGCCGTCACATCATTACTGACAGCAATCGTACAGTAGCAGCGGCGGACGCGTTGGAGGCGAAAGATCTTGCTACCGTAGGACGCTTAATGGCAGAAGCCCACGCCAGCTATCGCGATGACTTTGAAGCAAGCTGCCCCGAAGCTGACATCATGGTCGAGCTGGCCAACAAACTGGAAGGCTGTGTAGGCGCGCGCCTCACAGGCGGAGGCTTCGGCGGATGCACCGTGAACCTTGTCGAATCGAATCACGCGGCACAATTCGCTGCAAGCATTTCGGCGGCGTATGAGAAGGCCACGGGCATCCATCCGGAGATTTATCAGAGCCGCGCATCTGCGGGCGCACATAAAGTTGGGCAAGATGTCGTCGTTTCACATCGCTAAGATATTCATTTCTCAGAACAAGCAGATGCTGATTTTACATACATCGCTTTATCCGCGCGTTTCTGTGAAAACGCTTGGTAAAATCTGAGAGCAGATTTGCGCGCTTGCCGTGATGGAAATCAGGCGGCGTTGGAGATAGTATCCGCGCAAACGTTTGTCGACAGCCGTGATCTGTTGACTGTTATGCGCGGGGAGATGAATTGAATGAGTCTTTCAACCGGTTTTTTTGCTCTCAGCCCTAATGAGAGTTCGCGCATCGCTTATTTTTCCATGGAAATTGCGGTTGCACCGGACATGCCCACATACAGTGGTGGTCTGGGTGTGCTTGCCGGCGATACGCTTCGCTCCGCTGCCGATATGGGGTTGCCTCTGGCCGCAGTTACGCTCGCGCACCGCCAGGGATATTTCAGGCAATTTCTGGATGCCGAAGGCAAACAGACTGAAGGGCCGCAACCCTGGAACATTGAAGAAAAGCTTACGCCTGAAGAGCCTGTCGTCACGATTACGATTGAAGGCCGGGATGTCGCGCTGCGCGCCTGGCGCTATGACCTGATCGGCGTGACAGGACACAGAATCCCCATCTATTTTCTTGACACCGATCTGGAACAGAACGCGCCGGATGACCGTAAGCTTACCGACAGTCTCTATGGCGGCAAGAATGACTATCGGATCCGCCAGGAAATGGTGCTTGGCATCGGCGGAGTGCGCATTCTCGATGCGTTGGAATACAAGGCCAGCGTTTACCACATGAATGAAGGGCACGCGGCATTTCTGACGCTTGCGTTGATGGAAGACCAGTTGAATGGCGCAGCGCTTGCATCAGCCGGCGATGCGGATATGGCCGCGGTCCGCGAGCTTTGTGTCTTTACTACGCATACCCCCGTGCCTGCGGGCCATGATCGCTTCGACCTCAGTGAGGCAAGCCGCATTCTTGGTGTTGAGCGTTTTTCCTTCCTCGAACACCATGGCTGTATTCATGAGGGCCTGCTGAACATGACATATGTTGCGTTGCGGTTCTCGCGTTTTGTAAACGGCGTTGCCATGCAGCACGGGAAAGTGTCGCGCTCGATGTTTCCTGAGTACAACATCAGCGCCATTACCAATGGCGTGCACGCAGCTACATGGACTTCGGCGGCTTTCCAGGGCCTTTATGACCATCACATGCCGCGCTGGCGCCATGACAATGTGACTCTGCGTTATGCCATCGACATTCCAGAAGAAGAAATAGCGGGCGCGCACGCGGCAGCGAAGCAATTGCTCATCGACGCTGTCACGCAGCGTGCGGGAGTCGAGCTTAAGCCCGATGTCTTCACTATTGGTTTCGCGCGTCGCGCAGCCACCTACAAACGCGCCGACCTCCTCTTTACCGATCCGGAACGGCTGGTGCGCTGCGCGCATGAGCGCGGCGGTCTGCAGATTATTTACAGCGGCAAGGCGCATCCAGCGGATGAACCAGGCAAGGAAAAGATTCGCCACGTTATCGAGCTCGCAAAGCAGCTCAATTCTGATACGTTGCGGATTGTCTATCTTGAAAACTACGAATGGACGCTCGGCGCGCTGCTGACTGGCGGCGCTGATATATGGCTTAATACGCCCAAGCGCCCTTATGAGGCTTCCGGTACGAGCGGTATGAAGGCGGCCCTGAACGGCGTTCCCAGCCTGAGCATTCTTGACGGCTGGTGGATTGAAGGCTGGATTGAAGGTGTTACCGGCTGGGCCATCGAAGACCACGAGGATGAGGCCAACGAAGCGAACTCATTATACGATCAGCTCGAGCATGTGCTGCTGCCGCTCTATTACGAACATCCGCAGCAATGGCGGCGCATTATGCGCTCCACCATCGCGCTGAATGGCTCCTTCTTCAATACGCAACGAATGCTGGAACAATATGTTGTCAACGCATACTTCCCGGAGCAGCGTGTTGACGAGCCAGCCGAAGAGCCTGAACCTGCCCTCACAAGCTAGTAACCTATTCAACCTTACGAAAGACTTCCACCGCTGGAACCAAGACGGCATAACAAATCGTTTAGTACAGTGTTCAAATTGCTGTTAGCGAATCCTGAGCGTCTAACTTGACGAGGAATGCGCCATGGCGGAGAAGAAGATGGTTGAGAAATTTTCGATGGCGGAGCTTTCGCGCCTGCGGCAGGAATTGATGCAAGCGGGAATTGATTCGAGACAGGCTGCCGAACTGGTCATCGCATTTCTCACTGCGCACGGATATGGGGCCGACTCAACGCTGGTGCCTGATGTGTTGCCGCGTCTGGAAGGCATAGGCTGTTCCGTCGATTGTCTCCAAGCCGAACTGGAGCGGGTTGCGCTTGTAATGTAGGCGTTTGGCCTGCACTCGTCTTTGACTTAAGCGGCCTTGTAATCCACGAATCGTTGAAATGCGGTTGCTATCGTCTGCGCGACCTCGGCGCGATTTTTCTTTAATGCAAGCTCATGTCCTGCGCCGGTCACCGGCAACAGTTCTGTTCGTGCCGAAATCAACTTCAGCGCGGCTTCTATTTCGGCAATCGAACCAAAGCCATCCTTTGTTCCCTGCACGAACAGAGCAGGTGTTTGCAGCGATGGAAAGTGCGCGGTGCGCAATTCTCCCGGGCGCTGTGGCGGATGAAGTGGATAGGAAAGCAGAAGAAGCCGCTCGACCAGATCCGGCTTTGCTGCAGCCAGCATCGAGGCCTGCCTGCCTCCATAGGAATGGCCGCCAAGAAAGATGCACCCTGGAGTCTGCCGTTGCATGGACGCAACTGCCGCTCTAAGTCCGTTCTGGTCGCGTTCCGCACTTCCGCGCGGCGGTGGACCATGCGGCCGCTCCTGGCGGAAGGGCAAATCACAACGCAGGACAGTCCATCCGGATAAGTAGAAGCATTCTGCGAGCGCAACCAGCAGCAGAGCCTTGCAGTCCGCTCCGGCGCCATGCGTCAGGATAAGACAGTCGCCGTTTGCGACAGCAGGCTCATGCAGGAAGCCTCGAACCCGTTCGTCGCCGCTCGTGTCGAAAAATTGGCGCTCATTGCTCATATCAAGAGCGTACCGCACGCCGCTTCAGGTCAATTTCAAATACAATCCGGCAGTAAGTGAAACCTATGAATCCGAAACATGTCTCGCCTTGCCGCAGCTACGAAAACGCTTACAATCGAAGCGCTTTTATTTTGTGCGCGTTCGCCGTCCTCTTTCTGTTCCCATTTGCCGGTTTCACGGCCAACGCGCAGAGCAATCCTGCGATGATTCGTTTTGACGAAAATACGAAGGTTTTTCGTATCGATACGTCGAAGACAACGTATGTTCTGGGAATCAATGAGAACCAGCAGGTGCAATCGCTGTATTGGGGCGCGCGCCTGGCTGATGGCGACCATTTTGCCGCCGCGAAAGCGATGCCGGGACACTCATCTTTCGATCTGCCGGTCACTACCACTCCACATGAATATGTGGGATGGGGAGGCGGTCTCTACGTCGAGCCTGACCTGAAGATCACCTTTCCTGATGGTAATCGCGACCTGGCGCTGAAATACGTCTCGCACAAAATTAATGGCGACGAGCTCGACATCCTGATGAAGGACATTTCGCTCGAAGTCTACGTCACGCTGCAATACAAGGCGGACGGAGAAACGGGCATCATTCGCCGCTCGGCTGAAATTGAAAACCGCACAAACGAGCAGTTCACTATCGAGCAGGCTTTCTCCGCGACATGGAACCTGCCGCGAGGCACAGATTATCGCCTCCGTTATCTCTCAGGCCGTTGGGGGGCCGAATGGAATGTGCAGCAGCAGCCGGTGCAGCCCGGCAAGACCGTGCTCGAAAGCCGGCGCGGCACCACAGGGCACCAGAATAATCCGTGGTTTGCCATTGACCGCGAAGGCAGCAATGATTCCGAACATGGCAGCGTGTGGTTCGGCGCGCTGGGCTGGAGCGGCTCATGGGAAATCACCGTCGAGCAGGACACATTGCAGCAGGTGCGCATCAGCGGCGGGCCGAACAGTTTCGACTTCGGCTATCGCCTGCAAAAGGGCGAACACTTTCAGACGCCGTATTTTTATGGCGGCTACTCAAGCGAAGGCATTGGCGGAGCGTCGCGCCTGCTGCATCGCTTTGAAATTGATTCCATCTTGCCTCACGCGCCGCATCCGGCACTGCGTCCTGTGCTCTACAACTCATGGGAAGCGACGGAGTTTAACGTCGACGAGGCTGGACAGATGGCACTTGCCGAAAAGGCCGCGAGCATTGGCGTTGAGCGCTTTGTGATGGATGACGGCTGGTTCGGCCAGCGCAAGGACGATCATGCCGGGCTTGGCGACTGGTACGTGAACCCGCAGAAGTTTCCGCACGGGCTGAAACCGCTGATCGACAAAGTGCATTCATTGGGAATGGACTTCGGGTTATGGGTAGAGCCGGAAATGGTCAATCCGGACAGCGATCTTTATCGCAAGCATCTGGACTGGGTATTGAATTTTTCTGGACGCCCGCGCACTGAGGCCCGCAATCAACTGGTGCTGAATCTTGCCCGCCCAGACGTTCGCGAATACGTCTTCAACGTTCTCGACAAATTGCTGAACGAGAATGACATTGCCTTCCTCAAGTGGGATTACAACCGCAACTGGTCAGAGCCGGGCTGGCCTGCCGTCGCGCCTGAAGACGAGAAGAAGGTGTATGTCGATTTCATCCGCAACTACTACAGCATCCTTGCCGAGCTTCGCGAGAAGCATCCGAAGATTGAGATAGAAAGCTGCTCAGGCGGAGGCGGACGCGTCGATCTGGGTGTGTTGCGCCTGACCGACGAAGTCTGGACTTCAGACAACACCGATGCTTTTGACCGGCTGCTAATCCAGAACGGCTTCACCTATGCCTACACTCCGGGAGTGATGATGGCCTGGGTCACGGATTCTCCTACGTGGGTCAACCATCGCACGCTGTCGCTTGAGTATCGTTTCCTGTCGTCGATGCAAGGCTCGCTTGGCATCGGCGCGAACCTGAATAAGTGGACGCCGGAAGACTTCGACACCGCGAAAAAGATGGTCGCGCAATACAAAGGCATCCGCGAGACGGTGCAACGCGGGTCGCTGTATCGGCTCATTACGCCGGAGAACAATAGTGAGCAGTCGGTTACCGAATCAGTCTCGCGCGATGGGCATCAGGCGGTCGTCTTTGCCTTTCTGCATTCCAGCACGGAGCTATATCCTTTCCCGCGGCTTTACCTGCGGGGACTGGATGCGAAGGCGGTTTACCGCATTGACGCAATGGACAGCAGACTGGCGCCGGACACGCCTGCGGAAGCAAGCGGCGCGTATTGGATGGAGCATGGAGTGGATGTAGAGCTGCGCGGCGACTTTCAGGCCGCCGCGTTCACTCTGGAGCGGAAAAACTAGAGCAGCTTCATGGCGTCGGGGTCCCAGTGGACTACGGCGCCACGTTCCATGCTTAGATTGCTCAGTAACGCAGCTCCGGCGGCGCGATACCCAAAGACTGCGTCTTCCACCACAGGTTTACGGGTGCGTACCGCTTCAAAGAAGTTCTTGAAGTGGTCGTAGCTGTCGCTGTATCCCTCGGGAGCTTCGTATTTTTCATATCGCGCGGACGGCTCTCCACTGGGATGCTCGCGCGGATACTTCTTCAAGTATTCCGCGATGATCTGCTTCTGCATCGCTTCCGTGAAGGTGCTGACGGTGTAACCCGGTTCCTTCTCGCGCGGCACGCGGCTCAGGATGAGACTTGGCCCGGCGATTTCTATCGTGCCTTCCGATCCGGTGAAGAGCAGCCCTTCGCTTTCTTCGCCGCCATCCACAAAGTTCACGCGAAGACTCAGGTTGAACCCTTCACGATAGTCAAAAAGTCCGAGCATCACGTCGGGCGCGTCGCGGCTATCTTTCCAGAAACGCAGACCGCCAGTAGCCATGGCGCGCGTTGGGCCATGCGATCCGGTAATGAAGTGCGTTCCACTAAATAGATGAACGAAGAGATCGCCGGCTACGCCGCTTCCATAGGCTTTCCACTTGCGCCACTGGAAGAAGTGCTCGGCATTGAAGGGAATTTTCGGCGCCGTGCCCAGAAAGCGCGGCCAGTCGCAGGTTTCCGTAGAAGCATCGAGCGGCACGGTGTAGTCCCATGCGCCGATGGCCGAATTGCGATCCCAGCGCGCCGTCACCATATTGAGTTGACCGATTGCGCCAGCGGCAAGCAGTTCCTTCGCCTTGGCATAAATCATCGAGCTGACGCGCTGGCTGCCGATCTGAATGATGCGGTTCGTGGCGCGCGCGGTTTCGATCATCTCCGGGCCATCTTTGTAGAGATGGATCATTGGCTTTTCGCAATAGACATCTTTGCCGGCCTTCATGGCGTCGATGGATGCCTGCTTGTGCCAGTGGTCAGGCGTGCCGATGATGACGGCGTCAATGTCCTTGCGCGCGAGAACTTCCGCGTAGTCGCGGGTAGTGAAGACATCCTCGCCCCAAAGCTCCTTGCTGTGCGCGAGCCGTCCGTCATAGCAATCAGCCACGGCCACAAGCTTCACGCCGGGGACTTGCACGGCGGTCTTCGTGTCATATTGCCCCTGGCCGCCCGCGCCGATGAGGGCGATCTGAATATGGTCATTGGCTGCGACTGGCTTTGCGGGTTCGTTCTGGGCCTGCGCCAGCATATGCGTTCCTGCTCCAAGAAAGCTTGTAGCCGTTGCCGCTCCCGCGACCTTTAGAAAATTCCTGCGATTCAAATCTTGCACTTCATCTCCTTGTTCGAATTTGTCTGGCGCAGCACTTGCCGCTCTTTCGCGTGCCCGGCCAATCCAGGGCCTGTTAACACTATTAGGGCAGACGGCCTTGCGAGTCAAAATCCGACCAGACGAGACGGAGTCCGAAGATTGTGGTGGGACCACTGTCAGGACGACAACGAAGTATGACCGGATTTGACCGCAACCCGGAAGGAGAAGGCGGCCCGTTTTTCAATTTCTGGGCCGATTGCTTTTTCCCTCGTCGCTAAAATACACCCGGTATTCGTCGCTCCTCACTTCTCGCACTCGAAAAAATCCGCTCCTTTCGCTGCCGTCCTAATAGTGTTAACAGGCCCTAGCACAATACGCTATTTACCCTCATTCCACGCAGGGGTGGGCGACGTTGCGAGATCATGGATCAACTCTACTTCGCGCTGGCGGTACGGTGTTCCATCCGGGTGAAAGATATCGTGGAACCACACCGTCGGCTGAATGAGCACATATGGCCTTTGCCAGGAATCCCATGGCAGATATGTCTGTGTTTTCCCGGCTACGAATCCCCAGCTGATGGCGGCGACACGATATTTCTTAGCAATCGGCAGAATCGTGTCGAAGGTGCTGCCTGCGCCGCGCGCCATGTATTCCGTGCAGATAATGGGCCGATGAAACTGGAGCAGCCACTGGATGCGCTGCTCGAATTCCTCAGGCCAGCCGTAATTATGGAATGAGATGATGTCCGACTCCTCAATCTGGATGCGAGTGATCGGGTCCATCTTGTCGAGCGAGGACCAGTCTCCCGTCCAAACGCCGCTGGTCAGCGGCTGCGATGGATGCGCACTCCGTGCCCACTCGAATACCTGCGGCAGCAGGTCCTGGACATAATGCGCCTTGTTCTTCGGGTCTTCTTTTCCATAGGAGTTGTTGTTACCATTGCTGGGCTCGTTCCACAAATCCCACGCCAGAATGCGGTCGTCATTGGCAAATGCGCCGATCACTCCCTGCACATAGGTTTTCAAGCGCGGATACTGCGAGGGGTCTTCGAGGGCTTTTTTGCCTGGGCTTTGCACCCATCCGGAATTGTGCACTCCGGGAATCGGCGGATGCTGCGGACCGAGCTTCGGGTTTGGGTCCCAGCATGAATCGAAGAGCACAAATACCGGCTTGATGTGGTGCTTGCTGGCAATAGTCAGGAACGTATCAATGCGCTTCTGAAAACCTGCCGCATCCTGCTGCCACAGCAGGTCGTGCAGAAAGACACGCATGGTGTTCATGCCGATGTGTTGCGCCCACCCAAGTTCCTTGTCAATCTCCTGGGGGTCGAAGGTATCCGCCTGCCACATCTCCAGTTGGTTAATCGCGTCCTGTGGTACGAAGTTGCTGCCTATATACCAGGGCTGCTGCGCGTACCATGCATTCGCCTTCGATTCAGTCCACCGCTGGGCCAGTGCGGAGCCGGATACCAGTAATGAACAAAGAACAACCAGCAGGAAAATTCGGATGTGCTTCACTGTCCCCTCCAAAATGCGCTGCCTCTGTCGGAAGCGCTTCCATCATTATGTAAGCAGGTCCCGGGGCTAAAGCCCCTTTCGCGCCGGGCTCCTATTTCACCGGCCTAAAGGCCGGTGCTTCTACCTGCTCCCAGCATCAAGATATCCCTGCCAAATGTTGCATTGTCGATCACAGTTAAACCGGGCGCTCACTCCTCGTTCCCCTACTTTCGGTGAAGCACAATACGGGTCACGCTTTCATGCGGAAAGACGTGCCCAAAAGCGCCGTGGTCAACCCGTCCTTCAGTCTTCTCGGGAGCTACACGCTCGGGATCGTCCTCGTCGTTTCCGTCGCTTATGCTGGCGCTGCGCAGGGTGTAAATCTCGGCAGTAGAAGCGTCCGTAAATCCAGCAACTTTGATGTCCGCCGGAATGTCCGTATCGAGGCTGCGGTTGACGCAGAACAGATTCAGCGTATCGCCTTTGTCGTTCAAGGCGGCCACAACGTCGAGATACGGCACGTTGGAAATGTCCGGAATGCGGCCAACGCCGTGTTGCACTGAGTAGCTTCCCGCCTGCGTCTCGACCTTCACCGGGCGCGTCGCATGCGAGGTTGAATACATCCTGAATGCGTAGTAGCCGGGCGCGGCAAACACCTGACTGCGTGCCTTCCAGATGCCAGCAAACTCCATGATGCCGGTCATGTCGGAAATGGGCACGATAGAGCTGTTGCGCATCAGCATATTGAAGAAGCCCGCTGTGTCGATGGCGCCGCCCATGTTTCTGAAGCTGGGCGTTCCGGGACGGTTCCCAATAAAAAGCCACTCGGTAAAGGCGATGTGCGCCTTGTCGGCAAATGCCGGGATGGAGTTGATCTGCTGCTGCATCTCCTTAAGCTTTGCTTCGAGCCCGATGGGCAGCGCAAACGCCGCTTGCGTGATGAAGTCTGTGCTGGCATGGGGCATACGCACATCCGTGTTCGTGACTACGAAGTGGGTTGAGAGATAGTTGAAGGTGTTCGCCGGATTGGTTAACTGCGTCGCGTTCCACTTCGTGTAGTTGTCCGGATCAGCACCGGTAGCGATCAAGACCGCATTCGGATCGACCGCGCGAATCGCTTTGCTATACGCCAGCGTGCGCGCGGCAAGCTGATCAAGCGTAGGCCAACCGGTGTTCCAACTGCCCCAAAGCTCGTTGCCCAACTCCCAGGTGAGTCCGCCGTGCTTGTGCCAGTGCTCGTCAATGTAGCGCACCCAGTCGGCGGCTTCTTCCGGAGTCCCGCTGCCCAGATTCAGCGCGACCTGCGGATCAGCCCCGATCAGCTCGCAGAAGTGCAGGAATTCGTCAGTGCCGAAGGTGTTGTATTCAGGAATGCCCCATGCCAGATTCAACATGCTTACGCGCTTGTCGCGAGGCCCGATTCCGTCACGCCAGTGATACCCGGAGGTGAAGTTGCCGCCAAAGCGCACGAGCGGCGTCTCCATGGCCTTGGCCATCGCCACTTCGTCTGGATCGAGGCCGTCGAGCGCGTCCGCCGGCATCAAGGAAAACTCATCCACCTCCACGCGCTCGTCGCCTTCCACCTGCACGACAAAGTCAGCCGGATCGAGACGGTGCAGTTTGCCCTCGGGCAGATTCAGGTCGAAGCTGTACTTCGTCCATGAATCCGAAGCCGCATCGATATGCGCGGACGCCAGCGCGTCCCCACCGTCATGTCGACGAATAGAGATAGTCAGGCCGGACGGTCCGTCAAGGTGGCGGGCGTAAAGGCTGCCTTTGTATTCCAGCGTTCGATGCACCGGCAGATAGACCTTCTGCCGGATGCCGGTCGGCTCGCCGGGAACGCCCATAATCATCAGCGAGCGCCATGAATTGGCGGCGTTTCCGTAGCGCGGTTCATAGCGATTTCCTTGATTGGGATCAAGCGGCTCCCAGGGCAGCGGCAGTCCCAGAGAAGAAGCGCGACCCAATTCAGGATCGTCGTGAAGCATCCGGCCTACGTTGCCCGCGCTCCACATTCCTGCTTCGAAGCTGGGATTCTGCAGAATTTCCGCCCACAGGCCGTTGTAGGTCGAGTTGCCGATGGGTTCGAGAAAGCTTCCGAAGATAGTTCGCGGAATTGCGGCTCCCGCCGATTGTGACGCGTCTATCTGAATGGTTGCCGTCGCTGGAACAGGCTGATTCACGATACTTTGAGCAGCAGCCATTGTGGAAGCGCTTACACCAAGCAGCGTGACTAATGCCAAAGGAACGATCCGCGTCATCTCTTCAAGTCCTTAGGAAAATTCGGGGCATATGTCCCTTTTTGGATCAACCAATATAAACCGCGCTGGCTGTAAATAAGCAACTAGCTTTGCGACGTATTGCGCATCATGGCCAGCGAGGCTGCATTGTCGTTGAGTTGAAAATCATATTCGCTCACGACCTTCATCACGGCGCGGCGCGTTTCTTCAGAGTGCTTGCCCGAATTGTGCAGCACACGCGAGACGGTTGCCATGGAAACACCCGCTTTGCGGGCAATGTCTGATATGGTTACGCGCCTTCCTTGCGCGGCATTGGCGCGGGCTTCTTCCGCCGCATCGAGCGTTTCGATGATCGCGTTCAGCCGCTCCCAGACCTCGGCAACATCGAGCCCGACTTTTTCTGCAACCTGCGTGTCCGTCATGCCCTCAGAGATGAGATCCAAAATGCTCCGCTGTTCCTGATCAAGATGGGCGCGGGGTACGCGGTCGGCAAAGCGCGCTGCAATGTGCGGCGGAAAATGCCGCTCGCCCGCATGGACATCATGGATGGCGTCGATCATTTCCTCAACCGACGATGCTTTGAGCAGATAACCGTGCGCGCCGGCGCGGATGGCCTCATATACGTCATCATCGCTCTCGTAGCTGGTGAGCACGATGACCCGGGGCGGCGATTTAAGCTGCTTCAGGGCGCGTAGCGTTTCAATTCCATTAAGCGCAGGCATGCGCAGGTCGAGCAGCAGAATATCGACTTGTTTCTTGACTAGGGTAGAAATGGTCTGGTTGCCATCCGGTACGCTGCCGACAACTTCAAGATCGGGATAGGTAGCCAGCATACTGGCGAGTCCTGCGCGCACCACCGGATGATCGTCAGCAATCAGAATCCGAATCACGTCTGTTGTCTCACGAGACACGGCTGCTTGGCTCCCGCTGCTCCTCATCATACGCGAGGCGGAAAAATCTGGCCCGCTTGAGAACGGCGGGAGCGCGGACACTAATCCGCGTGCCTCTTCCCGGGCCAGTCTCAATTTCAACAGTCCCCTGGATGCTTTCCGCGCGTCGGTGAATCCCGGTTAAGCCAAAGCCATCCGCATCAGGCCTGGGAACGAAACCGGCGCCGTTGTCTTCAACGATCAATGTAATGGTTGATGGCGCATATACCGCGCGCACCAGAAGACGGGTTGGATGCCCGTGCTGCATGGCATTGGCAATCGCCTCCTGGCCAATGCGGAACAGGCAATCCAGAATATGCAGAGGAATAGTGCGAGGTTCTCCCTCGACCGACGACTCCACCTCTACTGGCACGCGTCCCACCATCTGCCTTGCAACCTGTTCCAAGGCGGCTACAAGTCCGCCGGCCTCCGTGGCGTCCGGGCGGAGGGTGATTATGCTGCGCCGCGCCTCATCGTGGCTGTGACGCACAAGATCGCTGGTGCGGTTCAGCTCCTCGATCAGCATGGATTTGTCCAGCGGCGATGGATGTCTTGAGATGCGATTGAGAATTGCGCGAAGCTGAAAGCCAATGCCTGCAAAGCTCTGCGCCAGGGTGTCGTGAATTTCATGCGCCAGCCGTTCGCGCTCGTCAATCACAGCGCGCAGCCGCCATTCTTCCGCGCGGCTGAAAAGCAGATGGACAATGAAGCCGAGCACCAGCATGAGCAGTGCAAGCTCGATCAGATGCCCGGCGCTCCACCAGGGCGGACCGACCAGCATTCTGACGTCATCGGCGGAGCTGACAAGCACTACAAATGGAACCGCATTCTTCGTGTGGTCAGCGTCTATAAAACAGATTCCGCGCACGCGGACTACACTGCCTTTTTCGAGCCTTCGGAAGGCAGTTTCTGTAGCGGCAGAGCTGGCCAGCGCGCGAAAGACCTGCTGGCCATCGCGCAACTCGAGATTCAGCAAGCCATCCGGAGCATCTGTCTTACTGTGCAGCGTGCCTTCCACTTCGATGTACATCGCGTGGTATGCGCCGGTAGCGGCCTGGTCGGCGGTCACCGACAGTGGCGGTGGTGGTGTCAACCCTCCCAGCGGACGCGCGATCGCATTGCCAATGGTTGCCGTCAGACCGTGTGGATAGACATCGCCTTCCACCTCGACCTCATCGCCCACGCGCAGCGGGACCTTGTTTTTTAGCTCTACCTCCACGCCGCCACTTGAGTCCTGAATGAACAGCGGTTCGGTATCAATCACAGAACCGCGTACCGTAACCCGTGCGGGATGGCTTATCGAAAACAGGTGCAGATTTCGGATAGGCTGTGTCAGCCCCTCGTTGTGTGCTCTTTCCACCACAGGAGGGGCTGGATTGGGAACAGAAGCGAACGCAGGCGTTCCCTGACTGGTGGGATAAATCGCGGTTTCAGCTGGAGGCGGAGCAGCTGCAAGCCGCGCTGCATCCGCACTTGAGATGCGTTCGGCGCGAATATTACGCCATACTCCGCCCGCGGCCATGGAACGTAATCCGATCCTACCGGAAGCAAAACAGTGCGGATCATGAGCTTCAACTGTGGTTGCGGCGCCTGTTTCTATATCAGTAGCAGAGGCGCTGATGCTGCAGCCAAATGCGCTCAGTTTCAGGTGATACCACTTGCCAGGCAACACGCCACCAGGCATTTTCACGGGGGGAAATTCGATCCATCCATGCTCCGCGCGGCCAAGCACGAGTGACTGGTCAGAAGTACGCAGACCGGCATAGTAGCCATTGTACGAATCCACTCCACGCTCGGCGCCGCTGACGCGGATCATGAGTCCGGCGTCTCCGCCATTTGCCACCAGTTGCATGTTGGCTTCTACCGAATAGTTTTTCCAATATGGAGAACCGGTAACAAATTTTGCGCCACGATCGCTGGAATCATTCTTAATGGCCCCGTCTACGATGGTCCAGTTGCCGGAATAAGGCGTCCATTCGTCAGTTCTAGTCGACGCAAAGGAGTCACCATAGGGAAGTCCCCGCCACGGGCTGCGCATGTAGAGGGCGAATGCGGCCGCAATGAGCATTCCCACGCCCGCGCAATACAAGACCACGCCTTTCGACAGCCGCATCAAGGCTTCCGCCTCCAGTCCTGATTGATAAGACGCTGCGCCAGCGGTGAGTCAATGTTTTCGCTGGTCAGCAGAGTAGGCTCGAGCTTGATCTCCTGCGCCGGAAGCGGTCCATCGCGGTGCTCGGCAAGCAGGGTAAGAGCGCGATATCCCATCTGATATGTGTCTTCGGCAATTAAGGAGTCCATCACTCCGGCGCGGACTTCGTTGCCCATCTCAACGCTTTGCTCGAAGCCGATGAGCTTGACCTGGGCCGTCTGGCCTCTGGCCTGCAATGCGGCAATCGCTCCATACGTCGCCACAGCGGACAGCGCGAGAATTGCGTTCAAATCATGGTGGCCAGCCAGGACCTCATCGGCGATTTGCTGGGCCTCGACCCCGTTATGCGTCCCCGGCCTGCGCTCTTCGATCACAATGCCAGGGAAGTTTTCCTCAAATGTCTTTTCCAAGGAATGGAGGACCGTCAGATCACTCAGCGACTCCGGATCAATGCCGAGCACTGCGACGCGTCCTTTGCCTCCTAGTATTTTGCCGATGCGCATTGCAGCCATGCGTCCGCTTGCCTCATCGTCATTCACGATATAAGCGAGGTCCCGCTGAGGAGGCAGCGGCAGCGGCGCGGCAATCACGACGGTACGCACTCCCCTGCTTACAGCCCGCTGTACTGGAGTCATCAGCACGAGCGGCTGGTCGGGGGCAATGATCAGCCCCTGATAATGCTCGTCAATCACGCGGTCGATCAGAGCCGCCTGCTGCTGGAAATCGTCTTCGCTGGTCGGAGCATTCCAATACACCTGAATGCCTGCCGGACTCGCGGCAAACTCCGCCCCGGCGTGAACAGCTTCCCATATCGTCTCCGCCGTAGTCCGGGGAATGACGGCCACGCGGAACTCCCGCTTGCCGCATCCGACCGCCAGGCAGACGCATGCCGCCAGCATCAGCCTTAACCACGGGTCAGACACTCATTGCCTCGCACTCCCACATTGACACACGCCAAGACCATGAAGCCTGCCAGAAACCGCCATCGAGCCTGGATTCCACGATCCTTTAAAGAAAGCTATTGACAACTCTGGCGGGGATTATATATTACAACTGGAAAATGAGTGTAAACGCTTCCACTCACTTAATGAGAGCGTTTACACATGATTACTAAACATAGAGACCGTCACAGTAAGGCATGCACCCCGGGAGCGCAATGTTTCGGGAGGAGATGCGAAATCCATTCATCCCCCGACCAGCAAAAAGACCCCGTGTGAATGAGAAGTATTTCTTCAGGAGGTTGAAATGAAATCTTTGAGGCTTGCGACAGGATTCGCGGCGATACTGGCTTGCTTCTCCTTTACTCTTCCATCCAGCGCGCAAACCGTATTCGGCAGCATAGCGGGAACCATCACAGACTCCACCGGCGCCGTTGTCCCGAACGCTAAGGTGCAGGCGGTTGACGAAAAAACCGGAACGACTCAGGAGACGGTCTCCACCTCAGCCGGGACATACCGGCTGCCTCAGGTTCCTCTCGGCACCTTTGATATCAACGTAACTGCAGCTGGATTTCAGCCACAAAAGCTCACTGGAATCCAGGTGAACCTTCAGGTCACTGCGGCCGTGAACGTTGTATTGCAGGTTGGCGCAGCGACTGAAACTATCACCGTTGCAGCGGATGCTCCTCGACTACAGACCGAGAGCTCCGATATATCCGGCACGATTACCGCCGATCAGTACCATGACCTGCCTCTGGCTCTGGGTGGCGTGGGTGCTTTCCGTTCCCCGGAGGCATTTATCTTTCTGTTGCCTGGCAACACCGGCCCTGGCACAGCCAACAGTCCGAACGGCATTTTCTTCAGCAAGATCGCCGGCGGACAGGACTACGGTGCCGAGGTGTTGATCGACGGCCTCAGCCAGCAGCGCAGTGAGAATGGGTCCTCCTTCGATGAAGAGGCACCGTCAGTAGATGCGCTGCAACAATTGACTGTCACCCAAGCCCTTCCCTCGGCCGAATACAACCGCACCACGGGTGGATTTGAAAATTTCGTTACCAAGAGCGGCGCCAGTCAGTTCCACGGCTACGCGTTTGAAATTCTTCGCAATACGGCCCTGGATGCGAACCTGTGGTTTAACGGCGGCAACCGGGCGTTGCAATGCTCGGGCGCCAATGACACACCGGCCTGCGCTTCTACTTTCGCTACGCCAGTGGACCGCAAGAACGACTACGGCGGCACCTTCAGCGGTCCGGTTTGGATCCCGAAGGTCTACAACGGCCGCGACAAGACGTTCTTCTTTTTTGCTTGGGAGCAGTTGAAATACAGCCTGGGCGCGACCACCATCACTACAGTTCCGACAGCGGCAGAGCTGGCCGGCGACTTCTCTAGTCCGGCGCTGTTCAATCCATCGAATGTAGTAGGCACGAATCCTTGCGATGGAAGTCCTGTCTATCAGGGGCAGATATTTGATCCTTCCACCACCAGAATTGTGAATGGCGTGGGATGCCGCACCGCCTACCCAGGCAACAAAATTATGGGAGGGTTCTCGCCCGTCGTGAAGAATCTTTTGAGCTACTTCCCGGCGCCAACCAACGGGAATGTCTTCAACAATTTCTCCTATTCCAGCACCGCTCCGATCGAGAACACGACGTTAACGGTCCGCATCGATACCAACATCACGCAGAAGCTGAAGCTCTGGAGCTCGTACAGCTCGCGTGACAACAACCGCATTTCGGGTGCGCCGCAGTACCTGCCATATCCGATCGACTTTGCCACATGGAAGCAGGACTTCGAAACTCACTTCTGGCGCCTTGGACTGGATTACAGTTTTTCACCCGACCTCCTAAACCACTTCATCGTTGGATCGAACCGCTCTAACAGCATCAACTTCGCAGTGCCAGCTTTGGAAGGCAAGGATTGGTTCGGGCTGTTGGGGATTGGAAACGCGGTCAGCAAGAACTTCCCGGTGATCACGAATGGCGTGACTGCTCAGGAGGGCATGCCGAATAATGGCGATAATATCGACAATGGACTCCGCCTAGTGGATAGTCTTTCCTGGCAGAAAGGTCCCCATAGCCTGACGTTCGGCACTGACATCCGCTATCAGCAGTACTCGCCGATCAACAACAACTCCCCGTCAATCAATTTCTGTGCGGCGCAGACTTCCGCGTATCAAGGATCAAGCAATAACGGCAATGGACTGGCCAGCGAACTCCTGGGTCTTGCCTGCAACGGAGGCCAGAACGTCTATGCCCATCAGTCGCGGTGGATATCCTGGTACTACTCGGGATATGTGCAGGACGACTGGAAGATTAGCAGGGATCTCACGCTCAATTTAGGCGTGAACTACAGCGTCGATGTGCCACGGCATGAAGCGCTGAACAATACGTCCAACTTCAGCCCAACTGCCATCGATCCGGAGTATGGCGTGCCCGGCGCATTGATTTTCGGTACTACCTGCAATGGATGCAACACGAAATGGGCGGATACCTACTTCAAAGACATTGCTCCGAGAGTTGGCTTTGCATACACGCCGCCGTGGCTTAATGGGAAAACGGTGCTGCGCGGCGGAGCCGGCATCCTGTATGGTCCACTCCAATATGACGATTTTGGCGGGTCGATGAACGCCGGTTACAAATCGAGTCCCGTATTTCCGTCGAAGAATGGCTTCGATCCATCCTTTGTGATCGACAACGGCTATCCTTCCTTCCCGGCTCCTCCGAATCTCGACCCTGGCCAGTACAATGGCGCCTTCCTTCCCGGCTCCTATATTGAGAAGGGCGCAGGACGCCCGGCCGCTGTTTACAACTACAACATGCAAGTGCAACAGGAACTTGCCAAGGACCTGATCGCAAGCATCGGCTACGTCGGCAGCGCGGCTCAGAATTTGCAGGCCAACAACCAGAACATCAACAACATTCCTTATCCGGACATCGCGCTCGGCAAGGAACTTGGCCAGCAATTGATGAATAATTCCTACGGTGTGCCTGTTCCGTTCACTGGATATTTCAACCTGTGGGGCAACGGGGTGCAGATTCAGCAAGCGCTACGTCCCTTCCCCCAATATGACTTCATCGATTCCGGCTGCTGCCTGGAGGCCACCGGCCACTCCAGCTACAATGCCCTCCTCCTGTCTTTATCGCGACGCTTCCGCGATGGGTTGAGCCTGCAGGCATCCTACACATGGTCCAAGAACCTCAACGACACCGACAGCGCGCTGCCGAACACCAATCCCGGCCAGCCGCAGGTCCAGAACCCCTCAAACCTGCATGAAGAGAAAGCGATCAGCGTTCAGGACATTACCAACATGTTCGTCCTGAGCCCCTTCTATGAACTGCCTTTGGGGAAGGGCAAGCCATTCCTGAATCATGGGCCGTTGAGTTACATCCTGGGCGACTGGCAGGTTGGGGCCATCCTGCGCTACCAGGACGGTCAGCCAATGGCATTCTGCTGCACAGCGGGAATTCCCGGCTGGCAGAACGCAACCCGCTACAACCTTGTTCCCACCGTTCCTATCAAGAGCGCGGTCTACCGGAGCGGGTGGAAAAAAATCAATCCATTTAATACCGCCAATGGAAGCGATCCAACTACAAACAGCTTCTTCAACGGCTCCGATACCAGTTCCGCGCCGGCATACCACAATGGAACTGCGAGCCCGGCCTTCATTGATCAGGTGGCGGCGGTGAACGCCTCGCCACTGAACCTGCCATACACTCTCGGGAACACACCCAGGGTGACCAATATACGTATGCCTGCCTGGAAGAACGAAGACTTCAGCTTAATTAAGCAAATTCCGATCCACGAGAGTGTGGCCTTTGAGATGAAGTTCGAGTTCCTCAACGCATTTAACCGTCACCTGTTCGGCTCTCCGGACAGCAATCCAGCTGACTTCACGTTCGGCATTCCAACTTACCAGGCCAACTCGCCGCGCGCGATTCAGGTGACAGGCAGAATCAGCTTCTAGCCAAAACTGGCCTCCCGGGGAGCGCAGTTGAGAGTCTGCGCTCCCCATATTTTTTGCCCGGCATCTCTCGCTTTTGATCTGATTTCCTGGATTTGACAAGGCTGAATTGCTCTTCTAGCGTGGGCCTAGTTCTATGCGGTTTGCGAGTCTTCGATATTGCGGGCTGATCGCCTATACCTTGATTCTTACTGGAGCTTCGCTGGGCCAAACGGCGCCGGACCAGATGCAGTCGCTCTTCAGGGAGGGCGCCGAACAGATGCACGCGGGAAATGCCGCTGCAGCGGAAGCAGCCTTTCGCAAAGCCGCGGATCTCGATCCCTCTTTCGCTCCGGCTCGCCTCGATCTTGGCCTTGCCCAGTTGAAAGAAGGCAAGCTTCTGGAAGCGATTGCTTCGATCCGGAAATCGCTCGAGCTTGATCCCGCCTCGCCTGGCGCGCATCTTTTTCTGGGCATTGCCGAGTATCAGAGCAATGACGCGGACAGCGCCCTTCGCGATCTCCAGCAGGCGCTGAAAGAAGACCCGAAAAACGTCCAGGCATTGACCTGGCTCGGAATTGTTGAACTGAATACGGGCCATCCCGAGCTGGCGAGCGGTCCATTGGATACCGCTGCCGAACTTGCGCCGAAAGATGAGAATGTTCTCGACTACCGCGTCCAGGCGCACATGGCAGCAGCCAAAGAAAGCTATACGGCCCTGTACAAGCTGGATCCCGCGTCCTGGCGCCTGCATCGGCTAAATGCGGCTATCGACGCGCAGGCCGATGATCACAAGGGCGCCATTCAGGAATACCAGTTGGCCATCAAGCTTGCTCCGAAAGAAGCCGATTTGTATGAAGGCATGGGTTGGGAATACCGGAAGCTGGGGCAGGCCGATCAGGCCGCGAAAGCCTTCGCCGAGCAGTTGAAGCTGACACCCGGAAATCCGATCGCCATGTACAACCTGGGCAGCGCCCAGGTAGACAGCGGGCAGGAAGCCGCGGCTCTTCCATTGCTTCAGCAGGTTGTCAAAATTTATGGCCATCCCACCGGGGCTGATTATTATCTGGCCCGCGCGTTGGCTGCGGAAGGAAAAGAGGAGGAGGCCGTAACCGAGTTTCAGCGCGCAACCACGCTCGATGGCGAGATGCAGCGGCGTGCCTGGTACCAGCTTTCGCAAATCTACCGGCGTCTTGGAAAAACCGCGGAAGCGCGCGCAGCGGCGCTGAAATACGAACAGCTAAAGCAATCCGCCGACGAAGCGAGCGCAAAGGAAGTCGAGGACTGGCGGAAGCTGAATGCAGCCAGTGCGGCTGCCCAGGGTGCTTCTGAAAAGCAATGACTGAAAGCTACTTCCTGTCTCCAGCCGTTTTAGTTCCGTAAAGCTTCTCGCTCAATGCAAGCTCCTCTTTCGCGCGCGCCTCTTGGCCGTCTTTACGGTATGCGAGACCAAGCTCGTAATGCAGATGCGCGTCATTCGCGTTAAGCGCAATCGCCTGTTCAAGTTGCCTGATTCCTTCAGGCAAATTTCCCGAGGCAGCCAGCGCGCGGCCCAGTTTTTCGTGGCATTGCGCGCATTTTGCGTTCAAAGCAACGGCCTGCTGCAAAAGCGGGATAGCATCTTTGGCGCGATCCTGGTCCAGCAGAAAACTGCCGTAGTCGAGATACGGCCATTCGTCGGTTGATTGAGTTTTGCGCGCCAGAGCAATCGACTTCTGGAAGCTTTTGTCGGCGTCATCGAGACGGTTTTCAGCGCTATAAACCAGGCCGAGATTTTCCACCGCCTTCATGTTGCCCGGGTCCAGCGCGAGCGTTTTAGCAAAAGCCTTCTCCGCATCATGAAAGCGGCTCTGGGTGTAATCGCAGCGTCCAAGCGAGTACCACGCTTCCCCATTGTTCGGATCGAACTCGACCGCTTGCTCCAGCCAGTGGATCGCATCTGTGTAGTCATTGAGCAGGACGTAATCGAGTCCCACAATCTGAAGCTGCTCCGAGGTCGGCGTCCGCAATTTGGCTGCGCGCGTAAAGGTAGTCAGCGATTCGCGCGGCTTGTTTTCCCGCTGCTGTGCGAGCCCCAACGTGTATAGTCCATCCGCCGAATCAGGATGACGCTCCGTGAAACTGGTCAGCGCCTTGTCGGCTTCCGGCAGACGGTCGAGTCGCAACATCGCTTTCCCGGCAAAAAGCAGGGCGTCCGTCGATCCCGGCGCGGCCATCTCCGCCGCATTCATCAAACGCGCTGCCTCTTCCCATTGCTGCGTATCGAAAGCGGCGCGTCCCTGAGCGTAAAGCGTGTCCTGCGCGCGCGCCGTTGTGCAGGTTACGGCCAGCAGGATAACCAGAGAAGGCACGCAGCCAGGGCCGCGAGAAAAGCAAAGCTTCACCCACTCATAATATTCTGGAAGGCAGTGCTTCCGCGCATAACAATCTGCTTTAGCTGTGCTCTGATCGCGCTGTTTGGCGCAGCTATTTCTTCCACGCAGACGACCAACTCCACCGCTCCCCAGAGCGCGAAACTGGACGCATACGAGGAGGTCCTGAAACAGGATCCCCATGACAACGCGGCAAGGGAAGGCGAGGTAGAAACTGCAATCAACGAAGCACTGGCGGCGAAACGCGTTGGCAATAATGATCTGGCGTTGGCTTTCCTGCTCCGGGCAAACTACTGGATTCCTGACGATGCCGAGCTGCTGACCGACACCGGCATTCAGGAAGAGGCGATGAACCTCAATCATGACGCGGACGCAGCACTCGAAAAGGCACAGCAGCTTCGCCCCGGAAATCCGAAAACGCTTTATGCTATTGCCCGGGTCAAGATGAATTTGAACCAGGCCCGGGCGTCGGAAGAAGCGTGGAAAGCCTACCTCGCGCAACTCCCTGATGATGCGTCGGCGCATTACGGCTATGGCCTGCTATTGCAGATGTTGCAGCGCACGGATGAAGCACGCGCTGAATTTCAGAAGTCGATTGATCTGTCGCCGCATCAGGCGGAGTCGTATTACCGGCTGGGAGAAATTGCGCGTAATGCAGGCGATGCGGCTCAGGCAAAGCAATACTACATGCTGGCGACCGAACATGATCCTCAACACGGCGGCGCATGGACCGGTCTCGGCATTCTCGCCTTCAAAGCAAAACAATACGATGAAGCCGAGAGCGACCTGGAGAAGGCCATTCAATTCGCGCCTGATTTCCAGCAGGCGCGGTACTATCACGGTCTGACGCTGGCCAGGCTGGGGCGCAAAGACGAATCGGAAAAAGAGCTCGCCCGCGCTGTGCAGCTTGCCGACGCGGAAAACGCGCGCAAAGACCAGGCAAAACGCCTTGCCGCGCAGCCTTATCAGCCGCAGTAATCTATGAGAGGTGTAGTATCAAGAATTAGAATGTTGGTAATAAATTTCCCGTCTGAACTAAACTAGAGACTGTTATCTGTTTGACTGCCCTGCGGTAATGTGTGATCGAAAGCGAATCTGTCGTCTGGTATTGCCAATCGCGCTGCTTGCGCTATTGATTGGGACGACGTGTGGCGAACTTTGGCATCAGCACATCAATTCTTCGCCTGAGACGTGTCCGATCTGCCATCTCAGTCATCAGGCGGTTGAAGCGCCATCGACAACCGCGCAGATCGTTCACCTGGTTCCTACCGGCCCGGGGCCGGAAGCTCCACGCTACAGTCTGATCTGGGTCCCTACCGTTCAGCGCATCCCCGCGCGAGCGCCGCCAGCATAAATCAGCCGCTTTGCCCGCGCGCTGCCTTCGGCAGCGTGAGATGTTCCTGCTTTCCTGAAAGAAGGCTGATTCCTCATGCGTTTACAGCGTTTATATCGCTTGATTTGGCTTATTTTTGTGTCTTTTTCGCTGGCTGCTGGCGCGCAGTCTCCGCCTGCGACCGGACAATCGCCACCAGCGGCTCCGCAGGCACAGACGCTCGCGCAGAAGCCGGGTACAACACTCATTTCGCTCGATGATGCAATTCGGCTGGCGCTCCAGCACAACCATAATCTGCTGGCTGCGCGCACCACGATCCAGCAGAGCGAGGCGGAGGAAGTCACTGCGAACCTTCGCCCTAACCCGGTGCTGATAGGAGATGCGCAGTTCCTGCCGATTTTTCAGCCGGACCAATTCTCGGCGGACTATATCGACGACACGGCCCAATTCGATCTCGGCGTCAGTTATCTCTTTGAGCGGGGGAAAAAGCGGCAACACCGCTTGCAGGCGGCCAAAGACGTAACCGCAGTGACGAAATCGCAGGTTGCCGACAATGAGCGCACGCTCTCGTTCAATGTTGCGTCGCAGTTCATCAATGTTGAGATGGCTGAATCGACGCTGGCGCTGGCCCAGCAGGACCTTAAGAGCTTTCGGAACACGCTTGACATCAGCGAATCGCGGTATAAGGCGGGCGACATCAGTGAGGACGATCTGCTGAAGATCAAGCTGCAGATGTTGCAGTTTCAGACGGATGTGTCGGCAGCACAGCTTGCGCGGGTGCAGGGGCTTTCGGACCTGCGGCAGCTTCTGGGATATGAATCAGTTCCGGCTGATTACGACGTAGCGGGAGCGTTCGACTACCAGCCAGTCAAGGGTAATCTGGAAGACTTTGAAGCGGCTGCGCTGAAGAACCGGCCTGATCTGCAGGCGGCGCAGCAGGGCGTGACCGCCGCGAACAGCCAGTACCAACTGCAAAAGGCGAACGGGAAACGGGACGCTACGGGCCAGATCAACTACACGCATATCACCTACAACACGGTTTCTCTGTTCGGACAGATTCAACTGCCTGTTTTCGACCGCAATCAGGGTGAAATTGCCCGCGCGGGTTATGGCATCACGCAGGCCCAGGAGCAGGAAAAATTCGCGAATGGCCAGGTCCTTACCGATGTAAGAGACGCTTTTGAGAATCTGCACTCGAACGATCAGGTTATTGGCCTATACCGCTCGGGCTATCTGGATGCGGCGCAGCAGTCACGCGACATAAGTGAATACGCCTACCGGCGCGGCGCGGCGAGCCTGCTTGATTTTCTTGATTCGGAACGCAGCTATCGAAGCACGCAGCTTGCTTACAGGCAGGCCCTCGCTTCATATCTGCTTGCAGTTGAACAGCTACGCCAGGCGGTGGGAACAAGGAGCTTGCCATGACAAGAACAGAAAATATACGCAGGCTTCAAGGCGCCATCGCGCTCGCTGCCATGTGCGTTGTTATCGGGTGCAGTTCGAACGACCGGCAGCGGGCGAGCGAGATGACGTCGTTTTCTACAAAGGCCACGAAGGCGACGACGCCTCAGCTCTTCACCATTCCTGAAGACCAGATGTCGCATGTGCAGGTGATTACTCTCGAACCCACCACGCTGACACGCACGCTTCGGCTTACCGGCAGCGTGGCGTATAACGCTTTTGCGACTACGCCGGTGATCACGCAGGTTGGCGGGCCGGTAAGCCGCGTTCTGGTATTGCCCGGCCAGCATGTAAAAGCCGGCCAGCCAATGCTTGAAATCAGCAGTCCTGATTATTCGCAATTGCTGGATGCCTATCTGAAGGCCGCGGATTCATCCCGTCTCGCGAACAAAAACTACACTCGTGCACAGGACCTATATCAACACCACGCCATCGCCGAACGTGATCTCGAACAGGCTGAATCAGACCGCAACCAGGCCCAGGCCGATCTGAACGCGGCTGAACAGGGAATGAAAATTCTGGGCATCAAGAATCCCAGCGATCTGATGAAAGCCCCAAGCTCCGCGCAGATTCCCGTGCTGGCGCCGATTAGCGGCGAAGTTGTAGAGCGTCTCGTTGCTCCAGGCCAGGTGGTACAGGCGGGGCAGACGCAGGCGTTCACCATTTCCGACGTGAGCACGGTCTGGGTCTTGGCCAATGTTTACCAGGCTGATCTTGCTTCCGTGCATAGCGGAGACAACGTCGTGGTGCAGACCAGCTCCTATCCGGACAGCTTTCATGGACGAATCTCTTATATCTCACCCGCGCTCGATCCAAACACCAGAACACTGCAGGCGCGCATCGTGGTGGACAACCCGGGCGAAAAGCTGAAGAAGGACATGTACTGCACCGTCATTGTGACGGCAGGATCTATTCCGAATGCCATTGCGGTACCCGATTCTTCTGTCCTGCGCGATGACAACAACCAGCCGTTTGTTTATGTCGCCGTCAACTCAAATCAATTTGGCAGGCGCGATGTGGAGACAGGCCAGAGCGAGGACGGGAAGACCCAAATCCTGAAGGGCATTTCCGTTGGCGAAAAAGTTGTGGGCGACGGCAGTCTCTTTCTTCAATTTGCCAACTCGCTGCAGCACTGAGGAGCAGGCCAGAAATGATTCATCGCATCGTACAATTTGCCCTGCGTCAACGGCTGCTGGTCCTGATGGTGGTGTTGATTATTGCGGTCGCGGGAGCGATCTCGTTTCAGCACATGCCGGTGGACGCTTACCCCGATCTTTCTCCGCCGATGGTCGAGATCATTACCCAATGGCCGGGACACGCTGCCGAAGAAGTCGAGCGTCTGGTTACGGTACCAACCGAAGTCGAGATGAACGGCGTTCCGAAGATGTCCGTCATGCGGTCGATCTCGCTTTACGGCCTCTCGGACGTCAGGCTGACCTTCGATGAAGACACCGACGACTACTTCGCGCGCCAAGTGGTCTTCGAGCGATTGAGCGAGGTGACGTATCCGACCGGGGTGACGCCGACGCTCGCACCGCTTACCAGTCCGTCCGGGCTGGTCTATCGATATGTCATTCAAAGTCCCGACCGGACGCCGCAGGAATTGAAGGTTTACGAAGACTGGGTCATTGAGCGCGAATATAAACAGGTTCCCGGTGTCGCTGACGATTCGGGATTCGGCGGCACTGTCATGCAGTATCAGGTCTTGCTTGACCCGGCAAGGCTCTACGGCTACCACATCACGGTGCCGACTGTGCTGCAGCAATTGGCCGCCAATAATTCCAATGCAGGAGGCGGATTCTATTCGCAAGGCGGCCAGTTCTACTATGTTCGCGGCCTCGGGCTTGTCCACGACACCTCGGACATTGGCAACATCGTAGTTGGCTCACAAAATGGAGTGCCGGTAAGGATACGCGATATCGGCGACGTAACCATCGGGAACGCGCCGCGA
Source organism: Alloacidobacterium sp. (assembly GCF_035631355.1). Lineage (NCBI taxonomy): Bacteria > Pseudomonadati > Acidobacteriota > Terriglobia > Terriglobales > Acidobacteriaceae > Alloacidobacterium > Alloacidobacterium sp. The sequence continues at coordinate 5,896 of NZ_DASQIX010000036.1, read as the reverse complement.
CTGGGCGAATTCGGCTTCAACAAAACGAATGACGCGGTTGAAGGCGTCATCATGATGCGGCGCGGCGAACAGACACAAAATGTGCTGAAGGGCGTGGAGGCGAAAACAGAGCAACTCAACAATCAGATACTGCCGCCAGACATCAAAGTACGGCCCTATTACGACCGCAGCGACCTGGTGCAACTTACTATCGACACGGTCGAGCACAACATGCTGCTGGGGATGGCGCTCGTTCTCATCGTCCTGATGTTTTTCCTGGTGAGCGTTCGCGCTGCAGTGATTGTTGCGCTCACCATTCCTTTGTCGCTGCTGTTTTCTTTTGTCTTTCTGCATCTTCGCGGCGTTGCGGCAAACCTGCTCTCGATTGGCGCCATCGATTTCGGCATTCTCATTGACGGCACGCTGGTGATGGTCGAAAACATCTTCCGTGAGCTTGGTTTGCGTGAAGGCCAAAGTTACGACCTACAAACTGTGATCCTCGACGCCGCCAAAGACGTAGACCGTCCCATTTTCTATTCCGTCGCCGTCATCATCGCCGGCTATCTGCCGATCTATGCGCTCTCTGGACCTTCAGGGAAACTGTTCAAGCCCATGGCGGACACGGTATCCGTCGCGCTCGTTGGCGCCTTGATCCTGACGCTCACGTTCGTTCCCGTGATGTGCGCTTACTGGTTCAAGAAAGGTGTGCGTGAGCGCATTAACAAGCCCTTTGAATGGGTGCGTGATAAGTACGCCGTTCAGCTTGAATGGTGCCTCAACCACCCGAAGACCACGATGGTGGCTTCCACGGTGATCTTCGCCCTTTCGCTGTTGCTCGTTCCCTTCATCGGCGGAGAGTTCATGCCGCACCTCGATGAAGGCGCGCTATGGGTGCGGGCCACCATGCCGTATACGATCTCATTTGAGGAAGCGAGCAAGTTTTCGCCGAAAGTCCGCGATATTTTGATGAAGTATCCGATGGTCACGGATGTCGGTTCCGAGCTTGGACGCCCGGATGACGGCACCGACCCTACAGGGTTCTTCAACGACGAGTTTTACGTCGGACTCAAGCCTTATAACGATGCTTCGTGGAAGGCGACTTCGATCCACAACAAAGCTGAACTGACCGAGGACATCCAGAACCAGCTCAAGGCGTTTCCGGGGGTCATCTTCAACTACACGCAGCCTGCCGAAGACGCGGTTGACGAAGCGCTGACAGGATTAAAGAGCGCGCTCGCAGTGAAGATTTACGGTCCTGACCTGAACGTTCTGCAAAGCAAAGCGCTTGAGATCAAGCGCCGCCTTTCACAGGTTCCCGGATTTGCCGAACTCACCGTTGTACGCGAGCTTGGTCAGCCGAGCCTGCTGATCGATGTCGATCGAGACAAGATTGCCCGCTATGGCATTAACGTTGCCGATGTCGAAGCAATCGTGCAGGCGGCTGTAGGAGGCGAAGCAGCCACGCAGGTCATTCAAGGCGAAAAACTGTTCGACCTTGTCGTGCGCATGAAGCCGGAATTCCGCGAAAACGCGCAACAGATTGGCAACCTGCTGGTTGGAACGCCGGCGGGCCAGCAAATTCCTCTCAGCGAGCTTGCCAATATCCATGAGGCGAGCGGCGCATCGTTTATCTACCGCGAAAACAACTCACGCTATATCGGCGTGCAGTACAGCATCGAGGGCCGCGACCTTGAGCGGGCCGTGGCCGATGGTCAGAAGTCTATTGAGGACATTGCCAAGTCGCTGCCTCCCGGCTATCGGCTGGCCTGGGGCGGCGAGTACGGCGAATTTCTCGAAGCGAAGCATCAGATGGAATTGATTGGGCCTCTTGCAGTGCTCATCATTTTCATGATTCTGTTTGCGCTCTACGGCAACATCAAGTTTCCTGTGACCATTGCTCTCGGCGTCATACTCACAGTGCCAGTGGGTGTGCTGCCCGCGCTTTTATTGACGCATACCACGTTCAGCGTTTCGTCAGCGCTGGGGCTACTCGCGCTGATGGGCGTTTCGGTAGAAACCGCGGTTATCCTTGTCTCCTATATCAATAAGCTGCGTATTGAAAACAAGGACATCCGCACGGCTACTCTCGAAGCCTCTCTCCTGCGGCTGCGGCCGATTATGATGACTGCCCTAGTCGCGTGCCTAGGACTTCTTCCCGCCGCGCTTTCCACCGGCATAGGCTCGGACACGCAGAAGCCCTTCGCCATTGTCATCGTAACGGGACTGATTTCGCGGCTCTTCCTCGGCTTCTTCGTCAATCCGGTGCTGTATGAGATGGTCGCCCGCGACGGAGATGTCTTGCAGGTGTGATTAGGACGCCAGCAAGGTATGGAGAGTTAGAACTGCGCCGGTTGCAAAGAGTTGACCCTGTCAACTCTCACAGTATCCTTTGCGGATAATTTGGGATTGTATTGTTGTTCAGCCCCGTATCGAGCCAAGCCGCTGCTTCCGTTCTGGAGTTTAAAGATGGCAATCGCAAGTGGACAAACAGCCATAGCTTCTGAAGGTTCTCTCCATAACAAAAAAAATGCACAGGTCTTTTCCAGACGCGCTTCAACGCTGCTGATTGTGCTCTCAATAGGATGGCTAGCTGTTGCGGGCTGCGGCAAAAAACAGCCTCCCGTCACGCAGGAACAATCGCCGAAACAAGCCGCTCCGGAGTCTCTGCTTCCAAACGCCAACAGTGGGGAAGCAGCTGGACAGGGGACACTGATGTTGCCTGCAGCGTTCGGTAAACGCACCGGCGACCTAGACGAGATGGCAAAGCAGCGAAGCATTCGGGCCTTAGTCATCGTCAACCCTATCGGGTTCTTCTATCAAGCCGGAAAGCCTCAGGGCATCCAATACGAGGCCCTCCAGGAGTTCGAGAAGTTCGCTAACCAAAAACTGAAAACAGGCAAGCTGCCAGTGAAGGTAGTTTTTCTTCCCATGCGTCCCGACCAGCTTGAAGCCGCGCTGACTCAGGGATTGGGTGATCTTATTGCACAGGGGGTCGTCATTACCCCGGAGCGCGAGCAGAGAGTCGCTTTCTCCGCTCCAATTCAGAAAGACGTGTCGCAAGTAGTCGTGACTGGACCGGCTCTGGCCAATGTATCCAGTTTTGACGATCTTGCCGGCAAGGCCATCTATGTCAATCCGTTGACTACTTATTACGAAAATCTCAAGAAAGTGAGCGATGCGCAGCAGAAAGCGGGCAAGCATCCACTGACAATTAAGACCGCCGACTCTAACCTCTACGACGACGATCTGATTCAGATGGCAAATGCGGGACTTATTCCGGCAACGGTTACAACCAAACCCAGGGCTGATTTGTGGGCGCAGGTGCTGCCGAATATCAAGTCACATTCTGAACTTGTTGTCGCCAGCGGAAATGACCTGGCCTGGGTGATGCGCAAAGACAATCCGCAGCTTAAGCAACTGGTCGATGAGTTTGCCGAAACCCATGCGGTAGGAACGTCTTTCGGAAATACACTCCTGCGCCGCTATCTGCAAAATACGAAATGGATCACAAACTCAACATCCGCCGAGGAAATGCAGAAGTTCACTGCCTATGTCGAATTCTTCAAGAAATACGCGGCCGAGTATAACTTCGACTATCTGATGCTGGCCGCGCAGGGCTATCAGGAGTCGCTGCTCGATCAGGACAAGAAGAGCCACGTTGGTGCGGTCGGAGTAATGCAGGTGATTCCGAAGCTCGCGGCTGCCAATCCGATCGACATCCCAAATGTCAGCACCGCAAACGGGAACATTCATGCAGGCGTGAAGATCATGCGCAATATCGCTGATACCTATTTCAATGATCCCGGCATAGATCCGATGAACAAAACGCTCTTCACGTTTGCCAGCTACAACGCTGGGCCGAATCGAATCGCACGCCTGCGCAAGAAAGCGCAAGATGACGGACTTGATCCTAATAAATGGTTTGGCAATGTCGAGCTGGAAGTGGCCAAAGAAGTCGGGCAGGAGACGGTCACTTACGTCAGCAACATCTATAAGTACTACGTCGCTTACAAATTGACGGTTGAAGAAAAGCAGCAGAAGCCCAACGCAGTGGCGAGCAAGTAGCTGCCCGCGTCATTAGGGCCCCCATTTGCGCGACATACTGTAAGAGTTAACAGTTGTAAGCCTCTCCTTGAAAATCCATCATACTGCCACGCACATTTAGACAGGTGTAAGCATGCTGAACGCAAAGCTGGCACTTAAACCATGCCTTTTCTGTTCTCGGGAACTCACAGGCAGAAGGCTAATTTGTTAATACGCAAACAGCATAAGAAGTGCAAAATAATCCGGGCCCCTACCTTTCAATACTTAGGAGAAACCGATGATCATGCAACGCCGGATCGCGCTTGTCATAGTGACGTCAATAGTGCTGCTCTCCAGCCGGTTTATGTTTTCTCAGACAAGTTCGTCGCAAGCCAGCTCGTCCAGCCAGACCCAGAGCTCGACCGACCAGGACATCGACCTGCTTCGCAAGGACATTCGCTCTCAAAAGAAGCAGGTCATTGCGGCCAACCTGAACCTGAGCGACAAGGAAGCTGAACAGTTCTGGCCTGTTTACGATCAGTACACCGCCGAGCTGGTCAAGATTAACGATAAGAAGTATGCGGCAATCAAACAATTTGCGCAGAACTATGACACGCTGACCGACGACCAGGCGCAAAGCCTCACTCGCCAGGCCCTCGAAGTGGATGAATCTGTCGCACAGTTGAGGCTGAAATACATCCCGATCTTTGGAAAGGTGATTTCCGGCAAAAAAACGGCTCTGTTTTTTCAGCTTGATCACAGGCTTGTCATGCTGATCGATCTGCAACTATCGTCGGCAATCCCTCTGGTCCAGCAATAGAAGGTCTCGTCCTTACTTGTTCAAATGCTCATCTGATGGGAGGGGCGAATGGCTAAAGCGAGGAGCGCGTTGCCTCGTTCGTGCATCTGTATCGTTTTCACCGCGCTCTCGCTGGTTTGTGTTCAGGCGCAGACAGATCCTCTACCATCGTGGAACGATACCGCGCCCAAGAAAGCCATCATTGCTTTCGTTGAAAAGGTTACCAAGGAAGGGACTCCAAATTTCGTTCCGGCGGATCAGCGTATCGCCACATTTGATAACGATGGCACGTTGTGGGTAGAGCAGCCCATGTATGTACAGCTCGCTTTTATGCTCGACCGCGTTAAGCAACTGGCGCCGAAGCATCCGGAATGGAAGACGACGCAGCCATTCAAGGGTGTTCTCGATGGCGATATGAAAGCCGTAGCCGCAACCGGAGAGAGAGGGCTCGTGCAGCTTATGGCGGCGACGCACGCAGGCATGACCGTGGACCAGTTCCAGAAGATCGTCACCGACTGGCTCGCCACTGCGCAACAACCCAGGTTCAAACGTCCATATACGCAATGCGTTTATCAGCCTATGCTGGAGCTGCTGGCCTATCTCCGCGCTAATAACTTTAAGACTTACATTGTCTCGGGTGGTGGAGTTGAGTTCATGCGTCCATGGACGGAGGAAGTCTACGGCATACCCCCTGAACAGGTCGTGGGCAGCTCCATCAAGACGAAATTCGAAATGGTTGACGGCAAACCTGATCTGATGCGGCTTCCGGAGATCGACTTCATTGACGACAAGGAAGGCAAACCAGTCGGGATTAACCAGTACATAGGCCGCCGTCCCATAGCCGCCTTCGGCAACTCCGATGGCGACCAGCAGATGCTCGAATGGATTGCCGCAGGCGATGGCCCGCGCTTCATGCTGCTCGTACACCACACGGATGCAGCACGCGAATATGCTTATGACTGTGAATCGAGCTTTGGAAAGCTTGATAAAGCGCTGGACGAAGCGAACGCCAAGGGCTGGACAGTAGTAGACATGAAGAAAGACTGGAAAGTGGTTTTTCCGCCTGGAATATAGTTGGTAAAACTACACAGGTAG